>JARRNI010000555.1:0-3498 GCA_037385125.1 Pseudolabrys sp. | reverse complement strand
TAGCAAACTGAAAAATGTACGGATGTTCTCGTGGACGAGTTTTCCATTCTCAACGGTCACCTTGGCTAGTGCCCATTCCTTTACTGGGTTTTCCCACAATCTGCAGAGAACGCTCAAAAATCCGTGGCCCTCTTTCGCTTCGGCTACCAGGGACTCACTAAAAGAATTCCGCGCAAAGACCGTTCCAAATTTCAGGCGTGCGACGTATTCGGTGAGGACATCGGGTGAAATCTCATCGGGGCACATGTCGAAGCTGGTCGGTGTCTTCCAATTGCGCTGTATTGCAATTGGCGTCAGCGATTGGACATCCGGCATTTCTTCGACAGCTGGTTCGTTTTGATGTCGCGCGCGGTAAACCCATGCGCCAAGATATCCTCCTTGGGGCACCTGACTCGATTCGGTCCACCGGAGAAATTTATTATGGCATTCCTGCGCTTCCTCTTTTGACACGGTTCTCATCCACTCAAAATTCTTGTTTATTTGAGATTCTGCTAGCGCGGCAGGGTTCTCGAAAAACGTTTCAAGCGAGCCGTACGCAACAATGATCCGATGACGGGTGATCGGGTTGAGAAGAACATTGTCCAAGCGCGTAATCCAGCGCAGGTTCTCAACGCGATTATTCCTGCGGTTGGTGTCGATGTGATCGACGATGTGCTTCTCTGACGGTTGCTCACCATGAAATGCGCTGGCGACTATACGATGCACAACCTCAGAGCCGATGTGCATGTAACCTGTCGAAGCGTTTGGGCTTCCAAAGGTCCAGATGTCGTCGAGAGGACGCTTTCGCCTATCCGACTTGCGCTGCCGACAGACCAAACCATTGTCGCGCACCAGATACCTTTCGTCGCGATATTCGACTTCCAGCTCTCGATCAAACTGATCGAGCAGCGCCGCGTGCATAGGATTTTCTTTCATGACAATCTCCAATGTTAGCCGCCAACACAGCGTCGCTCGCTGTCAGCGGGCACAATGGTCCTGGGATTGCCGATGGGGGGCGGCTGACTACCGCTTGCTCATATTGGCGACCCGTAGTCCGGGCATTCTTGCTTCTTGGCCCATCGTGGCGAGGTTGAGTCCATAACGATTCGTTCGAGCAGTCAATACTGGCGAAGCGGCGCCAATACCTCTGCTGCACATGTCCGAAGCACGTGGGCGAGGCAACTAACAGCAGCGGCTAAATAGATTCGAGGGTTCTTTACTTTTTTGCGCGGCCCATACGTTGGGGCCCCACTGCCACTGGAGGACCCGGGCACCCCCTGGGGGGAAGGCCCCCCCGCATCCCTCTTGTGTAGCGGTAGCGGATAACGCAACCGGCGCCCTCCTGAGAATGCCAGAGGTATCCCTGCGCGACAGAGTGGAGTGTTCGCCTCGACGCAGATCAGCACCAGCTAACTTTGCGTCCCCCTTGTGTCCCTATCGGATAAGCAAGGGTTGGGTAATATATCCTAATGATATTTTCGGCTGATAATTGAGGGTGTTGGTGGTGCCCAGGGGCGGAATCGGGCATATCCCTTACCGCGTTGAAATTTCTGCTGTTTCATTGCGCGGTTTTGCCGGCTACCAACAGGTATACCATCAATCTCTTGGCTTCCGCAGGCGTTCGCCGCTGTTCGTGGACGGGCGCTCCGTTTCGGCTGCCCCGCTCGGACTCAAATCTATCTTTGCGCACCTAGGCGATTGACGATGTCGTCAACGTCTTCCGCCATTGCTCCAAAGTGACGTTCCGTCATTCGTAGCGCTTCTCGCACCTTCAGCAAATCTTTGAGAACGTCTTCTTGTGGCTTGCCATCGAGCCCCTCGACCATCTCAGATTGATTTTCTCGGAGCAGGATTGTTAGTTCCATCAAACGGACAACCTGGCCAAACATATTATCCGACACGCTGGAAGGGCCATAGTAGTGCTCAGGGACCCTCTTCGAAGCCAAAACTTTGCTCAGGGCTGGTAGCCACTCCCATTTTCGGTCTTGTGGATTGATAAGCATCCGCCCCTCCCCACCTTTCACTCCGCCTCAAATCCTTGGCTCGCAAATTTCAGAGTTCGGCAGTTTTCGGTTACGGTCCGGACAACTTGATCCGACGCACCGCCTGGGATTTCAGCCTCGATCTCCAGTGTCACCTTAACGGCGGATCCCACCAATCCGGCAAGATGAGACACGACTTCATCGCCGATCCGGCCGGCATCTCGCCCAACACGCGTCGGATCGAGCTCGACGCTCCCATGGAATCGCTTCGGCCCAACTGGCGGCGGCTCGGTCGGAGGAACATCGGGCCCAGGAACCGGCTCCCCAGGTTGCACCGGCTGAGGCCGCAACGCGGGTGTGGTCTCTGCGTCGAGCTGCTGCTTGGCTGCCTCGGGCCGCACCAATAAACCCAGCGGCTCATCTGCCGACAGACCGGCTGGTTGGCCATGGCGCAGGCCAAGATAACGTCGCGTCTTTTCGTCAAAGTCGTCAGCGTAGGCAAAACTGTCCGTCTCCCAGGTCAGCAGTTCAAGACCGTCGCGTACGGCTGAAAACAGCACCGACGGCTCCGCGAGCCTCGGCAGGTAGATGGCGACGCCAACAAGAAACGGGAGTGCGGCTATAATTCAAGGGGGAACTGCCTCAAACGCTAACTTCACATCTGCTGCAGAATCAGAAGTGGCAGAAGCCCTACTTGAACCCGAGGCTGCTTAAGACGGATGACTAATAGTACCACTACGAACAATTGTCGCTCGACAAGAATCTAAGCCGACGGCACAGTCGTCGGCTCGCGAAGTCGTGGAAAATCGACGAGCTAATTACAATAGGCTTGTCCGTGAAACGCGACTCGCCGCCCTCATTCTGGAGAGCGTGAATTTTAAAATTTCTCCGGAAGCGCTCGGCATGAATAAGGCTCTTCTCACGCGAACGATTGCTCCCAAGAGTAAAGTCATGTCCTCCGGGATTGCAGATGGGCGTTGTGTCGCGAACATTATTTGGGAAGTCTCTTTCAAATATAAGAAAAAGGCCGTAATGCGCTGTACCGCTTCATACATGATAAGTTACGATGGAATTAGAGATTGTTCGGAAGACACGGTTACTTTGTTTGTCCAGCATGTCGGGAAGGTGGCCACATATGCCTATTTCCGTTCTTTGTACGCCCAACTCGATTGGGCCGCAGGGATTGGGTCTGATCCGCTGCCAATTTTCCAATTGCAGCCCAAAATTTAGTTATCGGGGGTCTTGTGTTTTTCGAGCTGGTGTCGATTTCGACCGACGAGGCCAACCCCCGCCGTAAATCGAACAGTTGCGCCCCGGCGGCCGCTCAACGCTACATGAACATGCGGCCGCTATATCAGCCGCAGAACAACCAAGCCGGAGCCGTCGCCTGAAAAAAATGTGCGAAAGAGTCTGGACGCTACGCCTGGTCGCCTACAAGCACGGCCTGAGGGCGTCGAAACTCGTGGACCTGCGGCTTGGGTGTGAATCGGCGCGAAACTTTGACTCCCATTGATACGGCGCTAACCGATTGAGTGCG
>JARRNI010000554.1:0-3513 GCA_037385125.1 Pseudolabrys sp. | reverse complement strand
GGCCCGGCCATTATTGCTGGGCGGGCCGGCGGACAGCATGCGTTATCCGATTGTGAAGAGCGCGAGAGCATGAGAGCCATTTCCCACGGGACGGTCTTCGACGCGCCGACGTCTAAGCTGGCGATATGGTCGGCGCGGCTGGCTTGGTTCTCCTTGGCTGTGGCGGGATATCCGGCTGGTCCATGTGCTGCTTGCCTGGGCAGCGGTCGCCGCCGGCGTCATCATCTATTTCGGCAGCCGGGTCGACCTTGGGAGCGACCGGATCGACCGGGCGGCTGCGGCCACGGCGGGCGCCGGCGCGGGCGCCTATATCGGCTCCATCGTGGTGGCGCCGCCCGGCCGCCGCTGCTGGGAGATGAAGCTCGACAACCGGACCGGCCGCATCTGGCCGAAGGGCTACGTCGCCTGCGAAGCGGTCGCCGGCCTGTATTCCGAGGTCGCGCAACGAAGCGCTTCACGCACGGCGCGCATGCACGCCATCGGCGACGCCTTCCGCACGGGGAATTAGTCTGCTTGCGCGCGGCCGGTGCCGCAGCCGCGAAAATCCGAGGGTCATCATGAGCGTCGCCGCAGTCGTGACATTCCTCGTGATATTTGTGGCTGTCCTGGCCGCCTACGGGATCGGCCAATGCATCGGACAGCGATCGTCGCCTGACGGTGTACGGCGCAGTCCCGACGGAAAAGTTACACCGGTCGAAATTCTGCTCCACTATCGGAACGCGAGCGGCCTGACCACGCTGCGCAAGGTCAAGGTCCTCGGCTTCGTGCCCCGGCGCGGCGGCCGTTCGTGCCTTTTCGCCGTCGGCAACAGCGGCACCGAGCCGAGGACATTCCGCATCGACCGCATCGCCACGTCGGACGGCAAACCCCTCGGCACGCAGCAATTCCTGACAGAATGGCTCGGTGTCGCAACGTGACGTCGCGCCCTTAAGCGCCGTAGCCGGGGTAGAGCGCAAGCGAAACCCGGAAGCGGTCTTGCCGCATTATCCGACGTCCCGGATTTCGCTCCACTCAATCCGGCCTACACTCGCTAGTGCATCTAGTAGGGGATCGCATCAAAGTTGATTTTCTCGAAACGATCTTTCTGAGTTTTCAGCGCGGTCCAATCGAAATCATAACATTCGGCGTCGAGCCAATCATCCGGATACTTGATCCTAAATAAGGAGCCGGTCGAATCCTCCACGGGTGATAGTCATGTCCGGAAAGCCCAAGGGCTGGCGAACCGGCACTGAAGTCTTCATTGTGAAACTGTGAAGAAATAAGGACGAGGAGGCCGGCGACGGCCGTTACAAGGTTCTCAAAATTCGCCTCCTTGAACTTGTCTTGTCGGTCGTGCTTGCTTGCGTTGTAGGCTTTATACCAAGGGAGACTTACACCTTTGCCATTGGGGCTCACCAAGCCACGTAGCTGCTTCCATGACTCGAAAGGCGTTAAGGTCGGAGGCGTACCATTCCAGATCGGCAGCATGACCTCGTAGGAGGACAGGTGGTGTGTGGCGTCCACTTTTCGGTAGTCGGTCATATTGAGTGACCGCTTCGGTGGGGGTGTAAAACAGTTTTCTTCCAAGATCGCCTTGAAGTTGGCCTCAATTTCTATGCACGTGCGCATTAGCAGCGCGTGTATCCGGTACGAATATGCCGCCCGACATTCGTCGCTCGGCTCCAGATATTCGAAAATCGATCGGAGATCATCTTGGATCAGGATGATTGCGCGCACGTAGTGTTCTGCATTTTTGGCATAGTCGCGGTCATGGATGTAAGCCGAACGGCTATAGCCCGAATTTGGGCCCGGCTTGATGCCTCGATAGTTTCGATGAAAGGGCTTTGCGAAACTCATGGCGGCCTTCTGTGAAGAATATTCTCCCCCTCACTCCGCCGCTTGCGCCCCCGGCAGGCGATAGCCCTCGAACTGCTTCCTGAGCGTCGTCTTCTGGATCTTGCCGGTCGCCGTGTGCGGGATCTCGTCGACGAACACCACGTCGTCCGGCATCCACCATTTGGCGATCTTGTCCTGCATGAAAGCGAGGATGTCCTCCTTGCTCGCGGTCTCGCCCTTCTTCAGCACGATCACCAAGAGCGGCCGCTCGTCCCATTTCGGATGCGTCACGCCGATCACCGCGGCTTCCGCCACCTGCGGGTGACCCACCGCCAGGTTTTCCAGGTCGATCGACGATATCCATTCGCCGCCCGACTTGATCACGTCCTTGGCGCGGTCGGTAATCTGCATGTAGCCGTGCTTGTCGATGGTGGCGACGTCGCCGGTGTCGAACCAGCCGTCCTTGTCGAAGGCCGGATCGTTCTCGACCCTGTAATAGGCTTTCGCCACCGCCGGTCCTCGCACCTTCAGGCGGCCGAAGGTGGTGCCGTCCCAGGGCAGTTCCTTGTTGTTGTCGTCGGTGATCTTCATCTCGACGCCGAACGGCGGATGGCCCTGCTTCTGCTGGATGTCGAGCCGCGCGTCGCCGGCGAGGCCGGCATATTCGGGCTTGATGGAGCCGAGCGTGCCGAGCGGGCTCATCTCGGTCATACCCCAGGCGTGGCGGACCTCGACGCCGTAGACTTCCTGGAAGGTCTTGATCATGGCGCGCGGGCAGGCCGAGCCGCCGATCACGACCTTCTTCAGGAACGGCAGCTTCTCGCCGGTCTTCTCCAGGTCCTGCAGCAGCATCAGCCAGATTGTCGGCACCGCGGCGGTGAAGCTCACCTTGTAGTCGGTGAGCAGCTCGTAGATCGAGGCGCCGTCCATCTTGGCGCCCGGCATCACCAGGGCCGAGCCCACCATCGGTGTGGTCAACGCCAGGCCCCAGCAATTGGCGTGGAACATCGGCACCACGGGCATGATCACGTCGGCGGACGACACGCCCATGGCGTCGGGCGTGGCCGCGATCATCGAATGCAGCACGTTGGAGCGGTGCGAATAGAGCACGCCCTTGGGGTTGCCGGTGGTGCCGGAGGTGTAGCACATGCCGGCGGCGGTGTTCTCGTCGAACTGCGCCCAGGCGAAGTCGCCGTCCTCGCCCGCGATCCATTCCTCGTAGGCAACCGCGTTCTTCAGCGTGGTCTGCGGCATGTGCGCGGCATCGGTGAACACGATATAGCGCTCGACGGTCGGCAGCTTGTCGGCCATCTTCTCCAAGAGCGGCACGAAGGTGAGGTCGGTCATAACCACGCGGTCTTCGGCGTGGTTGATGATCCAGACGATCTGGTCGGGAAACAGGCGCGGGTTGATGGTGTGATAGATCGCGCCGATCCCCATGATGCCGTACCAGCTCTCCAGGTGGCGCCAGGTGTTCCAGCCCAGCGTCGCCACCCGGTCGCCCAGCTTGATGCCGTCCCGCGCCAGCCGCTGCGCCACCTTGAGCGCGCGCTGGCGAATCTCGGCGTAATTGGTCTCGTGGATCGGCCCCTCGATCGAGCGGGTGATGACCTCGCGCTCGCCGTGATAGATGGCGGCGTGGTCGATGATGCGATGGCACAGCAGCGGCCAATCCTGCATCAAGCCGAGCATGGCGTA
>JARRNI010000553.1:0-3523 GCA_037385125.1 Pseudolabrys sp. | reverse complement strand
ACATCCGAGTAAGGGTCCTGCTATGATCAGAGTCTTGTGACGACTCAATGACTTGGCCTTTTTCGGCCAGTGAACGTGACGGTCGCTGGAGGGTCAGCGGGTGCCGGCCTTGGCCAGCTCTACCGCCACGCGCAGGTCGATCTCGCTCTATACGGCGTCGAGCCCGGGGTCGCCGGAGGCCTCGTTCAGCCCCTCGCTCGCCACCTTCAGCCGCGCCAGGGTCGACTGGTCGACGGAGCCGTCGAGCAGGCCAACCTTGAGCTGGTCCAGCACGTCGAGCGCGCGCCGGCCCCGGGCGACCGCGCGTTTCTTGCGCTCGCCGGCGTCTTCCACGCCCTGCAAGGCGATCAGCGCATCGACCGTGGAGATGGCGCGCAGCGAGCCGGCGGCGCCCGCGTTGCGCGGCGCCTCCTGCTCCCCAAGGGTAAAGCCGCCGCCGGCGGCCCGGCGCGGACCGCTCCGTTTGGCGGCAACCGCAGTCCCGTTCGGTCCGTAGATGCGCATGGCGAGAGCCGTCCCAGCCGACAGAGGTCGGTTTCCAAATACCCGCGAAGCCTCTGCTCCTATGATTAATGGGCGGTAAACGGCCCGGCAAAAATTACCGCCCCGGCCGATCATGCCCGGCCCCGCCGTCGCCGGCGCGTCCCGTGTCGCCAAAAAACATGAGCGATGGCAAAGCCTTGGCCGAAACGCCAAGCTTGGCACGGCGCTCGCATGGGAGAGCGCAGTCATACGTCACATTGGGGAGCAGTGATGACGAAGACGTTGCGGGCCGCGTTGCTGGCGGCGCTGATGGCCGTGTGCGTCCCGGTGGCAGCCGGGGCGACCTCGCGCATCAAGGATCTCGTCAATATCGAGGGCGTGCGCCAGAACCAGCTCATCGGTTACGGCCTGGTGGTCGGTCTCAACGGCACCGGCGACACCCTCAACAACATTCCGTTCACCAAGCAGTCGCTGCAGGCGATGCTGGAGCGGCTCGGCGTCAACGTACGCGGCCAGAACCTGCGCACCGGCAACGTCGCGGCGGTGATGGTGACCGCCAATCTGCCGGCCTTCGCCACCCAGGGCACCCGCATCGACGTCACCGTCTCCGCGCTCGGCGATTCCAAGAGCCTGCAGGGCGGCACCCTGCTGGTCACGCCCCTGCTCGGCGCCGACGGCAATGTCTATGCGGTCGGCCAGGGCTCGGTCGCCATCGGCGGCTTCCAGGCCGAGGGCGACGCCGCCAAGATCACCCGCGGCGTCCCCACCGTCGGCCGCATCGCCAACGGTGCGCTGATCGAGCGCGAGATCGACTTCAACCTCAATCAGCAGAACCAGCTGCGCATGGCGCTGCGCAATCCCGACTTCACCACCGCCAAGCGCATCGCTTCCGCCATCAACGACTTCATCGGCGTACCGACCGCGGAGCCGCTCGACCCCGCCACCATCGGCATCACCGTGCCGGCCCAGTACCGCGGCAACGTGGTGTCGCTCTTGACCGATATCGAGCAGCTGCGCGTGCAGCCGGACCAGCCCGCCCGCATTATCATCGACGAGCGCTCCGGCATCATCGTCATGGGCAACGACGTGCGCGTGTCGACCGTGGCGGTGGCGCAGGGCAATCTCACCGTCACCATCAGCGAGACCCCGCAGGTCAGCCAGCCGGCGACGTTCTCGCGCAACGGCCGGACCACCGTGGTGCCGCGCACCCGCATCGGCGTGCAGGAGGACGGCAAGAAGCTCGCCGTGGTGCACAACGGCGTGTCGCTGCAGCAGCTCGTCGACGGACTCAACGCGCTCGGCATCGGCCCGCGCGACATGATCGCCATCCTGCAGGCGATCAAGGCGGCCGGCGCCATCCAGGCCGACATCGAGGTGATGTGATGGCCGATGCCTTCGCCCTGCCCGCCCCCGGCCTCAAGCCCATCGACCTGCTGACGAGCGGCGCGGTGCACGCGCCGTCCGCCACCGGCAACAAGGCGCGCGCCAAGACCGCCGCACAGCATTTCGAGGCGGTTTTCCTCAATACGATGTTCGAACAGATGTTCACCGACATCTACGGCGCGGGTCCGTTCGGCGGCCAGGGCGCGACCGGCGTCTGGCGCTCGCTGCTGACCAACGAATACGCCAAGACCTTCGCCAAGGCGGGCGGCATCGGCCTCGCCGATTCCGTTTACAAGACCTTACTGGCCCAGCAGGAGGGCGGCTCATGAGCGCCACCGCACCGCAAGCCCCGATCGCCACCGGCAGCGAAGCCGCGCTGGCGATTGCCGACCTCAACGCGACGCTGGACCGGCTGGAGGCGACGCTGGCCGAGGAGACCGCCGAGGTGCAGGCCGGCCGCCTGAGCACCGCCCGCGCGCTGGAGGCGACGAAATCGGAGCTCGCCCGCCGCTATGCCGCGCAGAGCGAGCGGGTGAAGGCGGCCCGCGGCCTCATCGCCCAGGCGATGCCCGACGCCATGGCGGCGCTGCGGACGCGGCACGAGGCCTTCCAGGCTCTGCTGCAGACCAACCTGACGGTGCTGGCGACCGCGCACGCGGTCTCCGAGGGCATCATCCGCGGCGTCTCGGGCGAGCTTGCCCGCGGCCAGGCCCCTTCGACCTACGGCGCGACCGGACGGGCCAATGGCCCGAGCCCGCGCGCGAGCCAGCCGCTGGCGCTCAGCCGTAGTCTTTGACGACCGCGGCAAGAATTGCCGCAAGCTGTGTCGGTGCCCGCAAGATTAATCGCGCGTTAATGCATCGCCGCCGGACCTTGGCCTGGATTAACGAAAATAGGCCGGCGCCAAATAGCAAGTATTAACCCGTTAACCGTACGCTTTTACCGATCCTTTCCGTCCGTGTGCAAGGTTTTCGCGACCCTTGCGCTGTCCACGCGGCGGCCGGGATCGCAAGTCATGACTTCAAACCAGAAAGGTTAGCGTAATGTCCGATATCATTCTGTCCGCCGGTGTTCGACAGAACCTGCTGTCGTTGCAGCAGACGGCGGACCTCATGTCGCAGACTCAGAACCGTCTGGCGACCGGCAAGAAGGTGAACTCGGCCCTCGATAATCCGCTGAACTTCTTCACCTCGCAGTCGCTGAGCGCACGCGCCAACGACCTGAGTGGACTGCTCGACTCGATGGCCGGCGGCATTCAGACGATCCAGGCCGCCAACAACGGCATCACCGCGATCACCTCGCTGGTTCAGCAGCTGCAGGCGAACGTTTCCCAGGCGCGCAGCGACACGACCGCTGCCGCCATCACGCCCGGCACGCTGACACTTGCCGGCACCAACAATTCGGATCAGACAAACAACAAGCTGACGTTCGATCTAGGCGGCGGCACCACCGTCGCGATCAACACGTTCACGCACACGAACGCGACCGTCAGCACGCTGACCGCGAGCGGCGGTGATAACACGGCCGACCTCTCGACAAACGGCTTCAACATCAATGACGGGGCGACCAACACCGCGATCACGTTCGCAGCCGGCGACAATACCGAAGCGTTGAAGATCACCGCGATCAACAGTGCGCTCGCTGCCGATGGCAACAC
>JARRNI010000552.1:0-6032 GCA_037385125.1 Pseudolabrys sp. | reverse complement strand
GCGCGCTTCTTCTACCTGGCGGACGACGCTGCCTTTCCCTATGGCGTCCTGCCCGAGGACGCGCTGATCGAGCGCGTCACCCGCGTGGTCGGCGAGGCCATTGCCGAGCACAAGCCTGATCTGGCGGTGATCGCCTGCAACACCGCCTCGACGCTGGCGCTCGCGCGATTGCGCACACGTTTCAGCGTGCCATTCGTCGGCACCGTGCCCGCGATAAAGCCGGCCTGCGCACAATCGCAATCGAAGCATATCGCGGTGCTGGGCACGCAGACGACCGTAAGCCGCGAGTATACCCGCGCGCTGATCCGCGAATTCGCTGGCGATTGCGAAGTGGCGCTGGTCGGCTCGCTGCGGCTTGCCGGGTTTGCTGAAGCCGAGCTGAGCGGCGCACCGGCGGCCGATGCCGATATCGCCGCCGAGATCGCGCCCTGCTTCGTAGAGGAAAAAGGCCGGCGCACCGACACCGTGGTGCTGGCCTGCACCCATTACCCGCTGCTGCTCAAGCGCTTGCGCAAGCTCGCGCCCTGGCCGGTAGACTGGATCGATCCGGCGCCGGCCATCGCCCGCCGGGTGGCCGACCTGCTGCATGACCGCCCGGCCGCCTTGTCCCCGCCGCCAGCGCCGCGGATCATTTTCACCTCCGCGCGCCCGCCCTCGCTGGCTCTGGCCGAGGCGCTGGCCGGCTATGGCCTTGAGGCGGAGGCCGTCCCCGGCGCCCGTCCGTTTGACAGCCGCGCCACGGGCGCCTAAATACCCCGCGCCCGGCGGGTTTTCAGGCCCGCCGGGCAAGTTTCGCGACCCGTGGCAAAGCCTTGCGCTTTCGAGGCTTTTCCTGTCGGTCCCGGGCCTATCCCCGGCACAGAGGAGGGCGCGATCCTCAAATCTTACGACATCGAACGAGGACGCGATGACCAAGCGCATGGAATCCAAGTACAAGATCGACCGCCGGATGGGCGAGAACATCTGGGGTCGGCCCAAGAGCCCGGTAAATCGGCGCGAATACGGCCCCGGCCAGCACGGCCAGCGCCGCAAGGGTAAGCTTTCCGACTACGGCGTGCAGCTCAAGGCCAAGCAGAAGCTGCGCGGTTATTACGGGAACATCTCCGAGAAGCAGTTCCGCGGCATCTACGACACCGCCATCCGCATGAAGGGCGACTCGGGCGCCAACATGATCGGCCTTTTGGAGCGCCGGCTCGACGCGGTCGTCTACCGCGCCAAGTTCGTGCCGACGGTGTTCGCCGCGCGCCAGTTCATCAACCACGGCCACATCAAGGTGAACGGCAAGCGCGTGACGATCCCGAGCTACCGGCTGAAATTGGGTGATGTGGTCGAAGTGAAGGAGAAGTCCAAGCAGCTCGCGCTGGTGCTGGAAGCGCAGCAGCTCGCCGAGCGCGACGTGCCCGACTACATCGACATGGACGGCGGCAAGCTGACCGCTACGCTCACCCGCGTGCCCGGCTATTCTGACGTGCCCTATCCGGTGCAGATGGAGCCGCACCTGGTGGTGGAATATTATTCGCGCTGAGGCGCGCACTGCCGGTTGATGCGAAATCCCCTGCCACAAAGCAGGGGGTTTTCTCTTTCCGGCTTGGTGTCTGCCGGTTCGTATCTACCGGCTCTGCGCCTACCGGCGCTGTCTTTCCGGCTCTGCCGCTCAGGCGCTCTCGCGCAGCGCGACGCCCTTGTCCTTGAGCGCCTGCTGCAATTCGCCGGCCTGGAACATCTCGCGGATGATGTCGCAGCCGCCGACGAACTCGCCCTTCACGTAGAGCTGCGGAATGGTCGGCCAGTTCGAATAGCTCTTGATGCCGGTGCGGATGTCGTCGGATTCCAGAACGTTGACGCCTTTATAGGCGACGCCGAGGTGGTCGAGGATCTGCACGACCTGCCCGGAGAATCCGCACATAGGAAACTGCGGCGTGCCCTTCATGAACAGCACCACGTCGTTGCCCTTCACTTCGTTGTCGATGAATTGCTCGATGGCCATTGGATTTCTGTCCTTTTTCAACGGTCTAGCGCCGACCCAACCGTCTCGCTTCCCATATATGTAGCGCAGATGGGCATGCTACCCCAAGAGCAAATGGCCGAGATTCAGGCGGTTTTCGGGGCGTAAAATGTGCCCTCGACCTCGAAAACATCGTCCTGCGCCAGCGTGGCCACCTCCACGATGGTGTGCGGCGGATAGGCCTCACCGCCCCACAATTCCTCCTGCACCTTGTTCACCCGCGACCGCAGCCTTTCCATATCGGTGACGAAAACCGTAACGCGCACGCAGTCGGCGAGGCTCGCCCCCTCCGACTCCGCGATTGTCTTCATGTTGGTGAAAGCGGTGCGAATGCGCGCTTCCTCGGGGCCTACGATGCTGTTGGTCGCCGGGTCGATGCCGCGCATGCCGGCCACGAAGACGAAATCGCCGGCGCGCGCCCAGGCTCCAGGTGCCGGTCGGCTTGATGTCGCCCGCAGGCGCAAGCGTCTTAGCGCGCCGCTCAGGCATCAGTCGAAATCACCGTGGCGGCGTAATGGTCGCCGTCGCCGGCGAGGTCGCGGATGGTCACCTGCGCGTCGGGTATATGCGCTTTGATCAGCCGCTCGATCTCGCTGGCGTCCATCGCCATGGCCGAAACTCCTTCCAGGATGAGGCTCAAGCGGCGCCGGCGGCGCCGCCGCTGAGCCTAACACCAGGTAGTGTGTGCTGAAAGTTGTGCCGATGACAATACAGCCGTCGGGGATGGCGATGAGACCGCCATCGCCTCGTGCAAACCGCGCCCGATCCTGTCGCTGCTCAAATCGAGCTGCCGCCGGCTGGGCCCGCCCCGTGTTCTGGAGCGGGCGGCCGTTGTGGCATAAGTTGGCCCCTGCTCATCAACAGGGGGCACCCCACATGTCCAGGATCGGCGGTTTCCACGGCAGCGCGGCATTGCGCATGCTTGCGGCATCGGCCTTCGCGTTGGCGCTCGCAACGGGCGCCGCGCAGGCCCAGGTCAGCCAGGCCTAGCTCGGGGCCATCAAATCGAATTGCCGCTCCGACTACATTGGCGAACTGCATGAGCGAGCGGCCCGGCGGCAAGGAAGCGCTGCAATGCCTGCAGCGGCACGTCGCCAGCCTGTTGCCCGCCTGCAAGAGCGCGGTAAGGGCCACTATGCCGAAGCCGAAGCCCGTGGTGACCGCTCCGCCGCCGAAGACGGCGCATCCCACCGCCAACGCCGCCCCACCGCCCGCGCGTAAGGCGGCAAAAGCGCCGCCGCCGCCACACAAGGCCGCCAAGGCGCCTCCGCCGCCCAAGGCCGCCCACAAACGCGTGACCGCAACGAAGAAAGCTGCTGCGCCGGCGGCGCCACTCGCCATTGCGCCCCCGCCGTCAAAGCAGCCGGATCCGGCAGTGGTCATGGCCAAAGCCGCCCGCGTGCCGTTGCGGCGGCGGATGGCCGTGTTCCGCGCCTGCAATCCGGAGCAGGGTGGTGGTCTGCCGCTCGGTGCGGGCGGGCGGCGGCCGCATCATCGCCTGCCTGGCGATGCATGCCGGCGCATTGTCACCGTTCTGCCGGCGCGCGGTGGAAAGCGCGATGCAGTAGAGGCCCCACAGCCGACGCAGCTTGCGCTCAGGGCAGGTCCCGCCGCCGGTTGCGCACCTGCGGGGCAAACTGCAGGGGCGAATAGCCGCGATACTTCCTGAAGGCGCGTAACAGGCTGAGCGCGCTGACGCCCGAGACCGCGGCGACGTCTTCCAGGAAGACCAGCCGGCGCCAGTTCGCCGCGATATAGGCCTCCGCGCGCCGGACCTCGGCGGGGGCAGCGTCCGGCGTCTCCGTCTGCAGGAAATGGCTGTAGTTGTGCCGGCTGGCGTGGCAGAAACATCACCATGACGGTCTGCTCGAATTCTCCCTGCACCGGCCCGGAAAGCAGCGCGCCGAATGCACTGACCATATCGACCAGGGCGAAGAAATGATCACGCAGCAGCATCGCGGCCCGGTCGGAGAAATCCGGCAGCGGCTCGAATTGCAGAGGTGCAACGACGGGCGTCCCGATCAACGCCGCAAGCGTCCTGCGCAACGTCTCCGGATCGATGCGCAAGACGACGTGCTCGTATCGGCAGTTGAGGTTCGTGGCGAAGCTCGTCTCTGCCGGCGTCACCAGCCCGCGCCAACGGCCGATCGCGCGCGCCATCCCGTTGATCGACAGCTCGCCGTAGCCGCGCAGCGGAAACGATAGCGTTACAATCGGCCGGCGAAAGAATGCACGCGCATGTCGGTGCCGTAGCCCGTGTAGTTAAGACCGATGTCGGAAAGCGGGTATTTGTTGATGACGACCTCGAGCGCGCTGCCGCGCGCAAGAGGTCGCAGC
Source organism: Pseudolabrys sp. (assembly GCA_037385125.1). Taxonomy (GTDB): domain Bacteria; phylum Pseudomonadota; class Alphaproteobacteria; order Rhizobiales; family Xanthobacteraceae; genus Pseudolabrys. The sequence goes on along the minus strand of JARRNI010000552.1, from coordinate 1,690 downwards.
GTCATCCGATTGGAATAGACCGCGGCAGAGGCCTCTTGCGCGCGTTCCACGCAGCGCGCCCAGCAGCGGAAATGCGTCGAGCGGCCACGCCGCACTCGTGGGCTCATTCTCCGGCCGCGCGTGCGCTGGCGCGCAGAAATTCCAGCGGAGAGCAACCATGCCATCTCTTGAACGAACGAAACAGGCTGAGCTCGCTCACACCGGCCGCCGCGGCGAGATCGGCCGGGGTAATCGGCTCATGCCATTGCGCCGCGGCGTAGTCTTCCGCCCGGCGGATTTCCACCGGGGAGCCGTCCGCCGTCTGCGCCGCCCACCAAGAAGGCGGCGGCGCGTCGGGAGTGGACACATTCAGCGTATTGACCAGACTGCGCACATAGAGCGCCAATGTATCGGCCATGGGATTGCCGGCGTCACGCACCGGCTCGATGCGTAACGGCTCGACGGCGGTTTTTCCGGTTATGGCCTCGAGCTTGCGGGTCAGCGCCCGCGCTTCCGTCTTCAGCGTGACATGCTCGTAATCGGCGGTACAGCGCAAGCTCCAGCCTGTGTTTGCCGAAACGATCGGCGTCGCGCCTTCCGCCAGGTCCACCGTCGCGCTGCCGACGGTCAGTTTGCCCTGCCCGCGCAGCACGATCAGTTTCAGGAAATAGCCGGTTTCGGGAAAGTCGAGCCGCACGTCGGCGCCAAATCGACGGTAGTACAGCTAGGCGTTATTGACCGGGCAGCGGTTCAGGACGGCGTCGAGCGCGGTGACACCGCGCGCGGGTGTCAGGGCCGGCCTGGCATAGACACGCGCGAGCGCTTCCCGTACCTCCTCAACGCCGCGGCTGCGCATGAGAGGGTAGTTTTCCAGCGGCATGGACGTAGTTCGCAAAGCAACCGCACCCCCGCGCAAGCTCGGCCCTCGCCACAATGTGCTCGCACGGGCCCAGACTGGAAAGAGTTGCAGAAGGCTGCAAGCGCCAACCCACGCGCGCAGTGGATCATCCTATAGCTCGACTTCGCCAGCCATGTAATCCGGCAGCCAGCGCTCGAAACGCTCGCGCAAGGCGGCGACGTCGAGCGGCCGCTCGCCCGGCAGCAGCAGAGCATCGCCGCCGGTGACGCCGACGCGCAGCGCGTTGAGGCTCAAATCCTGCGCGCGGGCCATCGCCGCGTCCGCCCGGTCCGCCGGCACGGTGACCAGATAGCGCGCCTGGTCCTCGCCGAACCAATAGGCATGCGCCGGGATATCGGACGGCGCTTCGGTCAGCGCGGCGCCGATCCCGGAGGCCATGGCCATCTCGGCGAGCGCGACGGCCAGCCCGCCGTCGGAAAGGTCATGTGCCGCGGTGGCAAAGCCCTCGAGGATGAGCGCGCGCACGAAGTCGCCGTTCTCGCGCTCCTCGACCAGGTCGACCGGCGGGGGCGCGCCCTCCTCGCGCCCGCAGATCTCGCGCAGGTAGATCGACTGGCCGAGCCAGCCGGTGGTCTCGCCGATCAGGAGAATTGCCTCGCCTTCGCGCTTGAAGGCAAGCGTCGCCGATCTGCTGAAGTCGTCGATCAGGCCGACGCCGCCGATGGTGGGCGTCGGCAGGATGGCGCGCCCGAATTCCTCGCCGGCCGTCTTGGTCTCGTTGTAGAGCGAGACATTGCCGGAGACGACGGGAAAATCGAGCTCCTTGCAGGCCTCGCCGATGCCGCGCACGCA
>JARRNI010000551.1:0-3535 GCA_037385125.1 Pseudolabrys sp. | reverse complement strand
GCCTTCTGCTGCGAATGGAGGGCGAACTCGTCCTGCATCTCGCGGGTGATCTGCCACTGCTTGGCGACGTTCTCGGCCGTGTTGCCCATGTGATAGCCGTTGAAGGCGTCCCACAGCCCGTCCTTGATCATGGTGTCGATCATCTTGAAGTCGCCCATCTTCACGCCGGTGCGCAGATGCTGGCAGTGCGGGGCCATGCTCATGGACTCCTGGCCGCCGGCCACCACGACGTCGGCGTCGCCGTTCACAATCTGCTGATAGCCGAGCGCCACCGTGCGCAGGCCGGAGCCGCAGAGCTGGTTCACGCCCCAGGCAGGGCTCTCCACCGGGATGCCGGCGGCGATCGAGGCCTGGCGCGCCGGATTCTGGCCCTCGCCGGCGGTCAGGATCTGGCCCATGATCACCTCGTTGACGCGGCCCGGCTCGACGCCGGCCCGCTCCATCGCCGCCTGAATGGCCGTCTTGCCCAGCTCATGGGCCGGCAGATTGGCAAATGCCCCGTTGAAGGACCCCACGGGCGTGCGGGCGGCGCTGACAATCACGATATCGTCGGACATCGGGGAGACTCCTTTTTGCGGCGTTGCGTGGAGGGCGCGCGGGGCTTTTTGGCGCTGCCGCATCCTCAGGCCAGCCCGGCCGCCCTGTCAACAAGGGGCGAATGACGGATACCCCCGAGAATTGGCCCTTTTTTGACGTTTCCGCAAGGGATGCCGCAGCGCGTCAGCGGCCTTCCCGCGGCGCGATAAAAGATTGGCCCCCACCCTCCGAATGCGGTTATGCTGAAGCCCTGGGCAGGGGAAACGTGTGAACAACATGGCAATGGCAGAGGAAAAGAAAGAGCCGGTCACAATCAAGAAATACGCTAACCGGCGACTCTACAACACCGGCACCAGCACCTACGTGACGCTCGAGGACCTCGCCACCATGGTCAAGGAGGGCGAGGATTTCGTGGTCTACGACGCCAAGACCGGCGAGGACATCACGCGCTCGGTGCTGGCGCAGATCATCTTCGAGCAGGAGAACAAGGAAGGGCAGAGCCTGTTGCCGATCACCTTCCTGCGTCAGCTCATCCGCTTCTACGGCGACAGCATGCAGATGCTGGTGCCGCGCTATCTCGAGCAGGCGATGCAGTCTTTCGCCGGCCAGCAGGACAAGTTCCGCCAGCAGATGGCGCAGGCCTTCGGCGGCGTTGGCCTGGGCGCCATGGAAGATCAGGTGCGGCGCAACATGGAGATGTTCGAGAAGACCTTCGCCATGTTCGCGCCCTTTACGCCCGGCCAGGGCAAGGGCGCCGAGAGCGAGAAACCGGGCGGCGGCTCGTCCAGCGAGATGGACGACCTCAAGCGCCAGCTCGACGAGATGCAGAAGCGAATCGACAAGCTCGGCAAGAAAGAAGAATAGCCGGCGCGGCGGCCGCGGCCGACCGGAATGCAAGGCCACACACCAGTTCTGATCGTCGGCGGCGGGCCGGTCGGCCTGGCGCTGGCCGCCGAGCTCGGCTGGCGTGGCATCGCCTGCACGCTGGTCGAGCAAGGCGACGGCGGCATCGCCACGCCGAAAATGAACGAGGTGAACGTCCGCACGATGGAATTCTGCCGTCGCTGGGGCATCGCCGACGACGTGATGAACTGCCCGTTCCCCGGCGACCATCCGCTCGACGTGGCGTTTGTGACCAGCCTGTTCGGCCACGAGCTCGGCCGCATCGTGCGGCCGGCGCGCAATCACCAGACGCCCGAGCCGGCGAGCCCCTACCGCCTGCAGGCCTGCTCGCAAATCTGGTTCGACCCGCTGCTCTTGAAGCTCGCCCGCTCGTTCGCCGGCGTCACCATCAAGCACCGGCACCGGCTGGAATCCTTCGTGCAAGACGGCGACGGCGTCACGGCGGAAATCACCGACCTGGCAAGCGGCGCGTCGCACACGCTGCGCGCCGATTACCTGGTCGGCTGCGACGGCGCCGCCAGCCTAGTGCGCCGGACATTGGGCATCACGCTCACCGGCAAGGGCACGCTGGGCTATCCGATCAACATGTTCTTCCGCGCCCCCGACCTGCTGAAGCAAAGCGGGCGCCGGCCCGCCACCTTCTTCATCCCAGTCGACCGCGGCGGCGTCTGGGGCAATCTGCGCATCATCGACCCGGCACGCGGGGTCTGGCGGCTGATGGTGGATCAGGCCGGCGACGACATGACGCCGGAAACCGCCGACCGCGAAGGCTACTTGAACCGCGCTCTCGGACGCGAGGTCGCAGTGGAATGGATCGACGTCAATGTCTGACGCCGGCGCAGCCTGGTGGCGGAGCGTTACGGCGAGGGCCGCGTGCTATTCGCCGGCGATGCCGTGCACCAGCTCTCGCCCACCGGCGCGCTCGGCATGAATTCGGGCGTGGCCGACGCCGTCGACCTCGGCTGGAAGCTTGCCGCCGTGCTGCAAGGCGGAGCGGCGCGCGCCTGATCGAGAGCTACGACGCCGAGCGCCGTCCGGTGGGAACACGCAACGTGCGGATGGCGACCAGCTTCTACCAGCACAACGAAACCTTCGCGCGGTGGTCGCCGCAGCTCGGAGAGGACAGCCCGGCGGGCGAGCGCGCGTGCCGCGCATTCGGCGACGCGCTGGTCGGCAAGATCGGCAGCGAATTCCGCACCCTCGGGCTGCAGATCGGCTACGCCTATGAAAATTCGTCGATCTGCGTGGAAAACGGCAGCGCGCCGCCGCCGTACGATCCGGCGACCTATGTGCCGAACGCGCGGCCCGGCGCGCGGGCGCCGCATGTCTGGATCGAGGACGGCGTTTCCACCCTCGACCTGTTCGGCCGCAGCTTCGTGCTGCTGCGCTTTGCCGGCGCGCCGTCGGCAGATAGGATCGCGCAGGCAGCCGCTGCGCCCAATGTGCCGCTGACGGTACGCGACATCGGCTCGGAGGAAGCGGCGGCGACCTACGCCAACAAGCTGGTGCTGGTGCGGCCGGACGGCCACGTGGCCTGGCGCGCTGACGCAGCCCCGGCCGATTGCAGCGCGCTCATCAAGCGCGTGCGCGGTGCCTGATTCAAGCCGTGCCGGTGCGGCGCTTCGCGGCCCAGGGCCGCTCCGGCGAGGCCAGCCCTATCAGCTCGCCTTGCAGGTAGTCGGCGCCCCATTCGGCCAGCAGCCTGGCGGCCTCTTCGTTCTGCACCCACTCGGCCACGGTCTTGAGCCCCAGCCGGTGCGACAGATCGATCAGCGTGTGCACGAAGGCGCGGTCGTCATCCGACTTCATCATGTTCTGCACGAAGGCGCCGTCGATCTTGACCACGTCGACGCCGAGCCTGCGGAGGTTGCGGAACGAGGTGTGGCCGGCGCCAAAATCGTCGATGGCGATGCGGCAGCCGAGATCCTTGACCCGGCTGACGAAGCCCTTGGCGATGTCGACGTCCTGGATGGCGACGGTCTCGGTGATCTCGATGATCAGCCGCTCGGCCGCGCCTGCATTGGCGCGCAGCAGCGCGCCCAGCCCGGCCCACCACTTCGGATCGACGGTGGAAGCGGGCGAGACATTGACGCTG
>JARRNI010000550.1:0-3540 GCA_037385125.1 Pseudolabrys sp. | reverse complement strand
CGTCGACGAGGCGCAGGCGCTCCTGGTCAACATCGCCAAGGACCTGGCGGCCAAGGGCGAAATCCTGATCTCCAAGGGCCGCGGCGACGAAGAGATGATCTACTGATGCTCGAGCGAATAGCAGGCGATCGAGCGAAGAACGGGATTTGATGGTGCAGATGGCGAAATATCTGTTCGACGAGGATTTCTCCGGCGGCGAGAAGCCGACCATCACGCTGGTCGAGCACGAGCGGCGGCGCGCCGACGCCGAGTCGGTCGCCTACCGCAACGGCTTTTCCGCCGGCCAACAGAAGGCGCGCGATGAGGCGGCCCAGCGCGCGGCCGAAGCGCTGGTCATGATGGCCGGCGGCCTGGAAAAGCTCGACCGCGCGCTCGCCGACATCGAGGCGCGGCTGGAGACCGAGGCGGTGGAAGTGGCGGTGGCGGCCAAGCTCGCGCCGGAGCTGATCGCGTGCCAGCCCTTCGCCGAGATTTCCGAGGACCTGCTGTTCCGCCTCAATGTGGTGAACCTGAAGATTCCGCCCTTGCGCGAGCGCCCGGCCGACATCCGCGAACTGGCGCAGCATTTCATCAAGAAATATGCCGCCGCCAACGGCATGCCGGTACGGCCCTTGTCGGCGGAAGCGCGGCGCGCGTTCAACACCAACCGCTGGCCCGGCAATCTGCGCGAGCTGGAGAACACGATCCACCGCGCGCTGCTGTTGTCGACCGGCCCGGAGATCGGCACCAACGCCATCCGCTCGCCCGACGGCGCCCGCCTCGATCAGACGCGCGGCACCGGCGCGGCGGCCCATGCGGCGCAGGCCGCCGAGCAGGTCACCCGCAATCTGGTCGGCCGCACCGTCGCCGAGGTCGAGCGCGACCTGATCCTGGAGACGCTCAGGCACTGCCTCGGCAACCGCACGCACGCGGCCAACATTCTCGGCATCTCCATTCGCACCCTGCGCAACAAGCTCAACGAATACGCCGCCGACGGCGCCCCCATCCCGCTGGCCGGCGGCGGCGGCGAGATGCGCGGGGCGGCGTAGGCTTGAGGCAAAGCCGGCCCAAAAACAAAAAGGCCCGGCGCGTCCACCGGGCTCTTTGATTCCAAACGCAAGACTTCGTGCTCAGGACGCGGACGTATCGCCGCTCTCCTTCTTGTCGCGCGTGGTATCGAGCTCGACCGCGTGCGCCATTAGCTCGTTGCTGATAGCTTCCAGGCGCTCGACCAGCACGCGTCCTTCGCGCGCCGGCCGGACGCAGCGGTCGGCCGTCTCGATCAAGTATTCCTCGGCCTTCGGCATGCTATCTCCGTGCAAAGATTTGGCCGGCCATATGCACATAAATTAGGGTCATACAATGTTTTATTGTGGATGGAGCCATGCACAATCGCGGCGGGCGCAACATCGTTTGGCTCCCAACTACTTAGCCCGGACAATCATGACGCCGGGCCTGTGCAGGACAATGCCCGCCGCGCTCTGGGGCGGCGCAATCGAGCCGCCCCACACGTCGTCATGCCGCTGCTATAGTCCGCGGCCATGACCACGCTCTACAAAATTTGTCCCGCTTCGCTCTGGCGCCAGGCCGAACAGGACGGCGTCTTCCGCGGCTCCGAGCACGACAAGCGCGACGGCTTCATCCACTTCTCGACCGCCGAACAGGCGCCGGGAACCGCGGCCAAGCACTTCGCCGGCCAGGGCGATCTGCTGTTGATCGCCATCGACGGCGCGGCCCTGGGCGACGCGCTCAAATGGGAGCCCTCCCGCGGCGGTGCGCTGTTTCCGCATCTTTACGGCGAGCTCTCGCTCGATTCGGTCGTTAGCATGGTGCCGTTGCCGCTCGGGCCCGACGGCAAGCACCGCTTTCCGCCGCTCGGCGGATGAATTCTGCAGGTCTGGTATGAGCCGCAGCGCGGAACCGAAAGGCCGCGTCGGCATCGTTGGCTCGGCCTGTCAACCACGAGTTCCCATCCCCATCCAAGACCTGCGCTGGAACTCCAGCCACGCCTCGGCCTTCACCCAGACGCACGGCTTCGTGCGCTGGGCGGTCGCCACACCGCGCGCACACGGCGCGATGCGCTATCGCTGTCCCCTCACCGGCAGCTATGTCCATATCACGGACGAGCCGACGCTTGCCGCGCTCTCCCGTCCGCCCGCGCGCATCAATTGTCCGGACTGCGGCGAGCAGCATCTGATGACGGTCGAGACGGCCGAAGCGGACGAAGCCGCCGACATTGCCGCAGCCCCGCGCAGGTTATAGACTTTTCCTGCTGCGGCACGCGCAGCTCCGGAAAGTCATCCCCGCATGACCTCGAAAAGTGCGCCGTCGGAGGCGTGGCAACGCATCTAGGCGCAATTGCAAGATCAGCCGGCGCCGCGTCCGCCGCTGTGGCAGAGCCTCACGTTCTAGCGCCGTTTCGCGTTGGCGGGCGGCGCACTGGCGGTGGCCTGCTTCGGGGGGCTCGTCTATCTCGGTAGCCTCGCGCGCACGCCGCTCATGGCGGTCGAGCTTTCCGGCAATGGCCGGCACGCCCTGGTCGCCACCATCGATCCGCGCAACGAGACCGTCCTGACCGTTCCCGCCGATCTCGCTGTCACCGGCAACCGCATCCCGCAATTGTAGCTGATCGTGCCCGGCAAGGACCCGCGCTCGCTCGGCCTGGTCGACGCCGGCAAGCCTACCTTGCTTTCGGTGCCGTGGCGGGTGCTGGTCGACGCCAGCACCGAGGCCGCGCTCGGCCTCTCGCTGGAGCCGCCGGGCGGCTCGCCAACCGGCCCGCTCATCGCCGTGGGGCAGATCGCGCAGCCGTGCTGTCCACCCATCTCACCGAGCCGCTCAAGAGCAACATGGCGGAGATTCTGTCCTATGCCGAGGTGCAGAAGCTGCTCAAGGAACTGCCCAAGGAGCAGGCCGAGCTGGTCAAGGACCTAGTGCCGTCGCTGATCGCCGTCTCCGGCATCCAGCGCGTGCTGCAGATCCTGTTGGCCGAGCGCGTCTCCATCCGCGACCTCGCCACCATTGGAGGGCATCGCCGACGGCGTCGGCTCCACGCACAATCCGATGCTGCTGGCCGAGCATACGCGCGTGCGGCCGGCGCGCCAGATCTGCGTCCAGCACACCGGCCCCAACAGCTACCTGCCGCTGATCGCGCTGTCGGCGCAGTGGGAACGAGCTTCGCCGAAGCCATGGTCGGCCAGGGCGACGAGCGCCAGGTCGCCATGCAGCCCTCGAAACTATCCGAATTCATCACCCTGGTGCGCGAGAAGTTCGAGGAGGCCGCGCACGAACGCGAGGCGCCGATGCTGGTCACGTCGGCCGGCATCCGGCCCTACATACGCGGCATCGTCGAGTGCTTCCGCGCCCAGACGCCGGTCTTTTCGCAGGGCGAGATTCACCCCCGCGCGCGGCTGAAGACGGTGGGGAGTATTTGACCTGTCATTCTAGCACTACTTTGGCAGATTTTGAGCGGCATAGGATTCCCAAATCAGTTTTTCTGTGACTCATGGGTGGTCGGTTTTTGGAGGGGCCGACCATGGGAAACAGAACATCGGATTGGCA
>JARRNI010000549.1:0-3545 GCA_037385125.1 Pseudolabrys sp. | reverse complement strand
GGCAAGGGCAAGGCCCCGATCGGCAAGGGCAAGGCTCCTGTCGTTACCAAGGGCTAAGGCTTTTGGTCGGAACGATGACAAGCAGGCTCGCCTGCTTGTTTTCGTTACTTTACGGACAGCGATAAAATCCGATCCCGGGGGTTTCATCCCCCGGGGATCGGATACTGCGTCCTCGGCCGGCGCGTGGACGTGGTATAGCTGGATGAATAGTCTGCGGCGTCGAGACGTAATGCTCGGCGAGGCCGGATCAAAGCGTGCTAGACGTGCAACACGCTAGTCGTGCAAGACGTGCTGGCAAGACGTGTTAAGAGAAACGAGCAAGAGTTAAGTAACGCAAGTAACGTTGACTAACCTCGGTCCAGGTTAGGGAGCTTCGGTCATGCGGTATGGGCTTCGGTCAGGCAGCATTGCCGGTCTGCTGTTCGGTTTCACTCTGGCTTTTCTGACCGGGTTCGGCATTTCGACGGCCCGGGCAGACGATGCCATCAAGACGGCCACGGCCGCATCGGTCCACCGTTCCAAGGCGGTCCTCCATTCGCAAAATTCGAGCCGGCGCCACATCCGGCACCGCTATTTCATCGAATTTCGCGCGCGCAACGCCGCCAGCTACGGCCATATGTATGTGCTGTACGGCCGGGTGAATGACCGCGAAGAGATCATCGAGAGCCACATCGCCGGGTTCTTCCCGGCCGGCGACAGGCGCGACTGCGTCAACTGCAGCGTGGTCAACTGGACGATCGGGCATCTGATCTTCGTGCCCGGCGAGATGGGCGCCAGCGACGGCGACCTCGAGGAAAAATATGTGCTCTACCGCTACCGCGTCTGGGTCAGCCGGGCCGAGTACAGGAAGGTGGTCGCCTATATCAAGAACAAGGAAGCGCACGTTCCGTTGTGGAACGCTCTGTGGAAAAACTGCGTCGACTTCGGCCGCGACGTCGCCGAATTCATGCACCTGAAGGTGCCGTTCTTCATCTGGCTGGAGCCGAAGGATTTCGTGCGCGCGCTGGCCTGGGCTAATGGCGTGAAAAAGGAGCAACTCCCGCTCAAGGACGCCGGCAACGGCTATCGGGCGGCCTCGCGCCATCCGCCGCTGCCGCCGCATCGGCCGAAGCATACCGGCGCCGCGCAGCCCTCGGTTAGCATGACGCCGGCAGCCACGGAAAAGCAGGCTGCCACCGGGCAGGCGCAGGCCGAGCAGGCCAAGGCTGATCAGAAGGCGAGTACCGGCATGAACGCCGAGGCCAAGGCCGACCGCCAGGGCGAAGCCGATATCGGGGGCAAGAGCGGAAGCAAGGCCAAGCCCGACGCGAAAACCGAAGCGAAGCCGGAAAAGAAGGCGGAGATCAAGCCCGAAGCCGAGACCGTCGCCGCCAGGGCAGCGCACTGATTGCAGCGTTCCGGCCTCGCCGCTCGACTTGGCCGCCGTCACGCACGATCGATGCCGGGCCTATGCCCGGCATCTTCCGTTTCGGGCCCCTTTTCCCGTGTTCCGGGGGCGCCATGAGCGCGATCCAACGATGGCTGACGACTTTGGCGCTGGTCACCCTGGTGGTCATCGGCTGCTATCTTTGGCTCGACCGTCCCCTGGCGCTCCTCGCCCACAGCGTTCTGCCGGCGCATAGGCGTGGTCTCTCCGAGCCGCTCACCCACATCCCCGACCCACTCATTCCGGCGGCGGCGCTCGCCTTCGTCGGCTTGGGCTTCCGCGCGCTCGGCCGCCGGCCGCTGTCGTGGCTGGCAGAAACGGTCGTCATCTGCAGCGTCAGCGTCGCCATGGGCCAGGTCATCAAGAATCAGCTCAAATTCGTGTTCGGGCGTACCTGGCCGGATACCTGGATCGGCAACAATCCGTCCTTCATCCACGACCACGTCTACGGCTTCAACCTGTTCCACGGCGGCGGCTACGCGTCCTTTCCCTCCGGCCACATGATCGCGACCTGCGCGCTGATCGCGGTGCTGTGGATCCGTTATCCGCAGCTGAAGCCGCTTTATGCGCTGACCGCTCTGGCGGTCGCGGTCGACCTGGTGGGGGCAAATTTCCACTTTCTCAGCGACGTTATCGCCGGCGCCTTCGTCGGCGCCACGACCGGCTGGCTGGCGATGGTGCTGTTCGACCGCTTCGGCGCTGGGCGACCTTACGGGTCCTAAGATCGGCGCTTCGCCTGGAGTTTGCGCTCGAGCCGGTCGAGATCGACCACCATGCGCTCATGGGTGCCGCGGCCGATCTCTTCGGTCTCGTCGTGCGCGCTCACCATGAATGCGATGCGGCGGCCGTCGACGGCTGTAACCTCGGCTTCGGCCGTAACCTGATGCCCGGCGGGCGTCGCCGCCAGATGGTGGATGTCGGCGGCGGTGCCGACCGCGCTCTCCCCCGGCTCCAGGTAATCGCGCACGGCGTTGAGCGCGGCATTCTCCATCAATGTCACCATCATCGGCGTGGCGAACACCGGCGGCAGCGCCGCGTCCTTGAACTGGTTGGCCAGGTGCGCCGGCGTCACCTGCAAGGTGAAGCTTCCTTTGGCGCCTACCGGAATCGGCCGCATGGTTTCAGGTCTCCGCTTCGCCGGCCCGGCCCACGTGGTTGATGGCCGGCGCCAGCACCGCCAGCAACACGCCGCAGACCGCGATCGGCAGGAAGGCGAAGCCGCCGATGCCGGTGGCGTCCCAGGCGGCGCCGCTGATCACCGGCACGATCACCGCGCAACTGTAGCTAATAGTGAACATGGCGGCGGTGACGCGGTGCACGTCATCCGGTTCCGCCAGCAGTGGCGGCAGCGCCAGCACCAGCACCAGGATGGCGGCGGCGGCGAAGCCGACGATGGTGGCCGACGCGACGACCACCGGCCCTGAGCCGAACACGATGCCGGCAGTGGCGAGCGTCCCCACCGCCCCGCTCGCCACATAGGGCCAGGCCTTGAGTTCCATCCGGCTGGCGAACATCAGCAGCAGCAACGATGCCGGCAGTTGCCCGGCGTTCAGGCCGGTGAGCGCGGCGCTGATCCAGGCGCTCTGGCCGTGGCTGGCGAGATAGTCCGGCAGGAAGGCGTTGGTGGTGAAATAGGCGGCGTTGACCGTGCCGAGCATGATGCCGAGCCGCCAGATCAGCGAAGAGCGCCAGTCCGGCCACCAGCGCCGCCGGACCGCCGCGGCGCTGGCCGTTTTTTTCTGTTCGCGTGGCGCAAGCGCCAGCACCAAAAGCGCGATCACTGCGACCGGCGCGCTCCAGAAGGCGAAGCCCCATTGCCAGGTGCCCACCAGCGGCAACACCACCGGCAACATCAGCGCTACCGGCAGTAATTCGCCGATCAGCAGCCCGTTGGTATAGACAGCAGTGGCGAAACCGATGCGGTGCGGCACCCAGGCGCGCACCGCCGGCGGCATGGTCACCTGCATCACGGCGACGCCGGCGCCCATCATGATGGTCATGGCGTAAAGCCAGTAGACATCGGGCAGGGCGCCGCGCAGCGCGCCGCCGATCGCATTGAGGGCCAGGCCCACCACCATGGCCGTGGTCACGCCCAGGCGCGCGATCAGCAGCGAGCCGG
>JARRNI010000548.1:0-5671 GCA_037385125.1 Pseudolabrys sp. | reverse complement strand
AGCCGCTGATGCGGGCCATCGCTGCCTGACCACCCTTGCCGGTCGGCGCACACTGGCGCTGCACGCGCATGAGCGACTGCCATCAGTCGTCACGCGATCGCGTTCTCACACGACCTCGGTCATTCGCGTCGTTTTAGCATTGCGCAACTGCGGGCGGTGCAGACCCAGATCAGCGGGCTTGACAAGCGCACCGTCCAAGCGCATCGCGCCAATGCGGACAGTAAGCGACTCGAAGCCATTCCAGGGTTCGGCGTGATTCTATCCACGGCGGTCGTGGCAACGGTGACCGATCCAAAAGCGTTCAGGACCGGGCGCGAGTTTGCAGCCTGGATCGGATTGGTGCCACGGCAGAACTCCACCGGTGGCAAGGAGCGCCTCGGCTCGATTTCCAAACAGGGCCATCGCTATCTGCGGCGACTATTCATCCTCGGCGCAATACCCATTGTCAGGATCGCACGCGCGCGGCCGGAGAAATTCTCTTGCCTGATACAGCTTCTCGCCCGGCGGCCGTTCAAGGTTGTTGCGGTGGCACTGGCCAACAAGATGGCGCGGGCCGCCTGGGCAGTGTTGGCCAGGGGCGAGACCTATCGGACCCCAACACGCTTGAGCGACCCTGCCATCGCAGCGGCGACCTGAAGATGTCGGCACTGGCAATGGGAATGTAAGGCTAGGTCGAGAGTGTAAAAGAAAGTCGAGGGTGATGATGGTTTGATGCGAACCGGTTGGACCGGGGATCGGGAGAACCCGCTATGGGTCAAGCACTCTTGAGTGCGAGCGAATGATAGGGACCCGATCTGCGGATCACATCAAGGCCAGCGGTCATGAGCATCGCGCAAACAGACCGGACACATGACTTGCACCCGACCGCAAGCTGAAAGCCAAAAGAATCCCTTGACCCGTGGGCGCCGTCCACACATGCCCCTAAGGCGACCTGGCCCCGTTTCCGCTATTGCCGCCTAAGCGGCTATCACGCGGGTTACCCCTTATTCCTTTCAGCGGCGCTTTCAGCTTACGGATCGACTTCGCTGAACAAGTCCGGCAGGGGGAGGTAACGGGAGGTCTCTTCCGGGAGTGTGAGCCAGCTCACAATTCTCTCGCCTGAGAGGCACTACTATCTCGGACTGGGGCCGCCAATGGAGGATGCTCCAATGCGTGCGGTAATATCCCTTGTAGCCCTCGCAGCCTTGATCTTTCTAGGCCACAGCCTGGTCAAGGGCATTCTTGCGCCGGGCAAGACAGCCACAACGAAAAGCTATTATTTACACTTCGAGCGCAGTCCGGACTGTCCTAGCGAGGTCGCGAGGGTGCACGGACACGCGAAACCATCAATCGTTTGCTAGGGGTGGAGACTAAACGTTTGAGGCCGCAGCAAATGAATGTTTCGCCCTGGGCCAATGGCCCAGAGACAAAGTCCGCTTCCGCGGGTAAGATCGACATCGTTCCCAACGATCGAAATGCCGGCTGCTGACCGACGTCGCGTAAAGAGTGGATTTCCAGGTTTCTGGTCTGTTCCTAGATACGGGAGGCGCCTTCCCGCAACCAACCGCCAAATATGCCAAATTCCCCGAAAAGTAAGACGCGCGCCAATGAGCGCCTAACGGGAGCCGGTCGGGGGAGTTAAGCGACCTTTGCTACATTTTCCGCGTTGTTTCGGGCCTTCGCCTCATTGAGGAGGAATCGGCTACCAGAACTGCTCGCCAAGCCCCAAGCGGCAAGCGAGGTCGAAGACGATCTTTGTGTCAGCGCGCGCTTCGCCGGGCGGCGGCACAATTGCCGGGCGAAGTTGGATCAGCGATTGGGCCGCCGTGCTGATCTCGAAGCCGATTTTCATTCCTTCTCGTTCGAAGGCCAAAGGGACCGGCAGATCGGCGTGAGCGTAAAATTCCGACGTGCCTAAAAATCGAGGAAATTTGCTAGACGGCCCCTAACCCGATTGGGGAATCATTGCCCGTCTGCGCTGAGGAGGATTAATGGCAAACCCCAGATCGTTTGGTCGTCGTGGTGATTCTCAGCATCTGCCCTCGCGCTCGACGGCGGCAACCGAAGCCGTCGCACAAAGAATAAGGGTCGATTCCATAGTCGAGCGCCCTGTGCTGCTGCCGGAACAGCCAGAGACATCGCCGCCTTCGTACTGCCAGATTCGGTGAATGATGCCTTGCAATGGTTGCTTTATGCACTGACGGCGGTGAGCCTGTACGCAGGGATTCACCGTCGCCGGCAAGCCAAAACCTGAACTTCGCTTACTAGCGGCACGGTTTAGGCCGCCCTGAAGCTGATAGTACTGTAAAGAACCAGACTTCTCCTCATGGCCTACCGTGATACCGCCAAGAGAGATAAAGGACTGCTTTCGGGAAGACTGGACGTTGCGCGTTCTGCATTTAATGCAATTTTAAACGCGTCTTCTCCGCCAACTTGCGCCGTTACGATTATTCTCTATATTTTTTTAGGGCTCGTATGGGAGCACGTCATGCGAAAAACAACTCTTGCTATTTCAACAGCGATTGCCCTTGCCTGCGGCGCAGTGAGCGCCCCGTCCACGGCAAATGCTGGTTGCTACGGTTGCGCGGTAGGTGCCGGGGTGGCGGCCGGAGTTATCGGCGGAGCCATTATCGGTAGCGCCATCGCTAACAGTCGACCATATTATTATGCGCGGGGTCCGTATTATGCCGGACCGCCTAGGTATTATGCGCCCCCGCCAAGCGATGCAGTCGCCTACTGCATGCATCGGTTCAGATCATATGATCCACGCAGCGGAACCTATTTAGGCTACGATGGATATCGGCATCCCTGCCCCTGATTACATCGGCACCCTTTGATCAAGCCAAGGCCAGAATGGGGAGACTGTCGCGAGGCGGTCTCCCTATCTGGAGGCGCGCGACGAGAAACGGCTCCTTGGCCTGCAGCGGCAACTCGCCGGATACAAGCTCCTGATTATCGACAAACTTGGCTATGTGCCGCTCTCACAGACCGGTGCCGAGCTGTTGTTCGAGGTGTTCAGACAGCGATATGAGCGTGGTTCAACCGTCGTCACCTCAAACCTGCCGTTCGACGAATGGACCAGCGTGTTCGGCTCCGAACGGCTCACCGGTGCACTGCTCGACCGGCTTACCCACCACGTCCATATCCTGGCAATGAACGGCGACAGCTACAGGCTCAATCAAAGCAAGCGCCGCTCACGCCGGGCCAGTTCAGACTCGCCGCCGGATAGCCCCACCCACATCAGTCTCCTTCTGATGGATGGCGTGGATGTGAAGGTGGTCAGCGAACGCGCTGGCCATGCAAACGTGAACATTACGCTTAACTCCTACGCGGCCTACATCCCAAACATGCAAGCGGACGCGGCGCTGCGCATCAACGTTTGGCTGCGGTTAACTTACGCAGAACAGTCGGGTGGGAATTGGGTAGGAAATCGCCTTTTTGACCAAACACACAAACCGCTAAGTCAATTTGCCCGACCTGAGAGAGAGGTGACAGGTGGTGGCGGGCCGTGGCCGATAGTGATGAGCACTACATTTACGCTATAGCCCTATGACTGGGCAAAAGATAGGACTTCGCAGCAAGGTCGCATCGGGCGGCCAGCCCCTTATATGCCGCGCCTCTATACTCAGACCGTGCGCAACTGGCACTCTCAGTCTATCGACGACCGGTCAACCACAGTGCGCCATGTGCGATCAAATCTGCCCATCGCCATACACGCCGTGCGCCGCCGGGTCCCATGAGTTTCAGTTTCAAGAGCAAGCCGCTGCACACAAGCAAGAGATGGGCGCATCTCCAGAGCGCCATGCGAATCCAGTGCACAAGCCACGCTTTCCAAAGATCACGGAGATCGCGTCGGATCACAGTCATCTCGGCCTCCGAACCGATCACATCTCGGCATGAACGCGCAGCCCGAGGATCGATACTGGACCTCTTACGCGACTATAGGCCGGGTTGGCGACGAACTGATAGTCAGCGCTCGCCGACAGCCAATCTTCCAGCTGCATCCGGTAATACGCCTCAAAGATGTCCTCGGTTCCGTAACGCGGCAGGCGGCCATCGCCGATCAAGATGCCCATTCCACCCGCCGCGAAGTAGCGCTGGGCCGCCCCAGAGAGCGCATTCGCCACGCCTGCAACTCCGATTGAGTCGCCGGGCCTGTCCCAGTCCGTGCCCTTCAACGAAAACCCCGCAGAGAAGGAGCGGTTGATTTCCGTGAATTCGTAAGCCTCCTCGCTGCCGTCATTGAAACTCGCGCGGGCGAAGACGCCTAGATTATTCGTGATCTGCTGTTCGAGATTGACCGCAAGGCCGGACCTCGACGCATATCGGCGCACCAAGCCCGTATCGGGTGTTTGGTCCGCAATCTGCGCCAGGTGCAATGCATCGTCATAAGAGCCCATCCGACCGCGATTGATAAAACCCAACAGCTTTAACTTGCCGGGTTCGCTCCACAGGGTCTGGCGCTCCTCGGCTTCGGCTACCAGTTCGAATTGTCCGAAACCGCGTTCGAGTGCGGTCGTGTTGGGGACGCGGGAAAGATCAAATAAGCCAAGGCGCAAGGTCCACCAGTCCTGTGTCCATTCGCCAGCGAAGCCGTAGCTATAGCCCCAGGCATCGGCCGCATAGTCGTAGGCACCGGCATCAATGACAGACCAATTGAGGAAATCTCCTCTCGGATCGTGAGCATAAGCATTGGTGTCGAAGATATCGACCGGTGAAATCTTGCCTGCTGTGATGACGAGGTTGTCGGCTGTACGCGCGCCGCCAAGCTGGTTGGCGGCAGGTGCAATGGTCTCGGTATCGCCACCGAGATCGAAGGTCTGGCGGAAGAATAGCCGTTGCAGCCGGAGATAGGGCTCGGCCTTGCCAACCTTATAGGCTTCGCCGCTGGAATAGCCCGCCAGACCGAGCGTATTGCTCAGGCCGAAACCCTGGTCGATTTCCGGGTTGGCGTAGAGTTCACCGCCTTCCCATAAGCGAACACCAACGTAGAGCGTCGCATCGAATGTCTCATTGCCCCGGCTTCCGGGATCGAGACTGTTGGCTCCGCGATAGGGCGATTTGAAAGCGGGATGATATTGTTCGACGAATGTCATCTGCCCGTGCAGGGACCATTGTTCGTTCGGGGCGAGAGCCTCGGCACGAGCCACGCTTTGGGAGGCCTGCAGGATCGCCGCAACCCACAGTCCGAAGGCCACCGGCCGGACCAAGGCGGCCGTTAACGGCCGCGACGCGTAAGCATCCTCCGTCAGGCTCGGCGCACGTGCCTTTGGCGCATGAACATATCGATGGCCGTCGCATCTGTGAAATCGGCACTCCATCAAATTGTTCGGCATTGCAATTCCCCATTAAATTCTTTTGTGATAGGCGCGCGGCGCTGTTGAGCAGCATTCGCGCAAGTCAGGCGACGCCTTTGATCTTTGCCTTCGATGTAGAAGTCTCCGATTCGCGGCCGCCATCCCGAGTAAGACGTCCCAGTCATGCCTCCGCTATGGCGCGATCGACCTGCCAATTCGCCGCCGTGACATAAGGTTCGAGGCTGAGCCGTCCGACGATCTGCGCCAGCGCCGTATCGTTGCGCTTCGCCGCGACGGCCTGAGCCGTCACGGAGACCTTCGATGTATCCGGAATATCCTCGCTGTCGAGGCGGCGCAGGCCGAGGCCCGATTGGGAAATGGCATGGAGCAGAAGG
>JARRNI010000547.1:0-3550 GCA_037385125.1 Pseudolabrys sp. | reverse complement strand
GCGGGCAATGCCTCCGGCATCAA
The DNA here is from genome assembly GCA_037385125.1 of Pseudolabrys sp. Classification (GTDB taxonomy): domain Bacteria; phylum Pseudomonadota; class Alphaproteobacteria; order Rhizobiales; family Xanthobacteraceae; genus Pseudolabrys. The sequence goes on along the minus strand of JARRNI010000547.1, from coordinate 3,527 downwards.
TGACGGCGCCGTCGCGATGATCGTGGCCGGCAAGAAGTCGGGTGAAGCCGCCGGTCTCAAGCCGGTCGCGCGCATTGTCTCAAGCGCCGTCGCCGGTGTACCGCCCCGGATCATGGGATACGGCCCTGTCCCGGCGTCGCAGAAAGCTCTCGATCGCGCGGGGCTGACGCTCGCCGACATGGACGTGATCGAAATCAACGAGGCTTTCGCGGCCCAGGTGCTTGCCTGCCTCAAGGGAATGAACCTTGCGTTCGACGATCAACGGGTAAACCCCAACGGTGGCGCCATCGCGATCGGGCACCCGCTCGGCGCCTCGGGCGGCCGCCTCGCGCTGACGGCGATCAATCAGCTGAAGAAGACCGACGGCAAATACGCGCTCGTGACCATGTGCATCGGCGTCGGCCAAGGGATCGCGGTGGTTCTTGAATCGATGTGAAACCAATGAGTGACCGCCGCCCCGTTTTCGATTGGCAGGACCCTCTGCGGTTCAACGACCTGCTCGACGAGGACGAATGCATCATTCGTGACAGCGCGCATCAGTTCGCGCAGGAGAAATTGGCGCCGCTGATCCTGCAGTGGCACAGGCACGAGGCGTTCGACCCGGAGATCATGCGGGAGCTCGGCGCAATGGGCTTCCTCGGCATGACCATCGAGGGCTATGGCTGCGCCGGCGCGAGCTACGTCGCCTATGGCCTGGTTGCGCGGGAGCTGGAGAGAGTTGACGCGGCCTTTCGCTCGGCCTGCGGCGTGCAGGGGGGCCTCGCAATGACCCCCATCTACGAATTCGGAAGCGACGAACAGCGCGAGCGGTTTTTGCCGCCGATGGCACGCGGCGAGCTGATAGGTTGCTTCGGCCTCACCGAGGCCGACGCCGGATCGGACCCCGGCCGTATGCGCAGCCGCGCGCGATCCGTTGAGGGCGGCTATCGTCTGACCGGCAGCAAGATCTGGATCACGCACGCTCCCATTGCCGATGTCTTCATCGTATGGGCACGGCATGACGCGGGCGAGGTGCGCGGCTTCATCCTCGAAAAAGGCATGGAAGGGCTATCGGCACCGAAGATCGAAGGGAAGTTCTCCGTACGGGCGTCTCCCACCGGAGAAATCGTCATGGACGATGTGTTCGTGCCCGACGCCAATGTTCTCCCCAAGGCAAGAGGCCTGCGCGCACCATTCAGTTGCCTCAATCGCGCCCGCTTTGCGATCAGCTGGGGCGCTTTGGGCGCGGCCGAGTTCTGCTGGCACGCCGCGCGCGACTACGTGATGAACCGCGAGCAATTCGGGCGACCGCTTGGCGCCAATCAACTGGTTCAGGCGAAGCTCGCCGATATGCAGTCGGACATTGCACTCGCCTTACTCGCCACGCTCCGGGTTAGCCGTCTTCAGGATCAGGGGCAGGCTACTCCGGAGATGATCTCGCTCGTCAAGCGCAATGCGGCGCGCAGCGCGCTGGAGGTCGCCCGCCTCGCCCGTGACATGCATGGCGGCAATGGAATCTCGGACGAGTTTCACGTCATCCGCCACATGCTCAACCTCGAGGTGGAAAATACGCTGGAGGGAACTTACGACATTCACTCTCTGGTGCTCGGTGCGGCACAGACGGGAATCCGCGCCTTTTCCGGATGAGCCGCCCGGCCGAGAGGCTCAAATCACAGCATGGCTCGCAAGATCATATAGAGGCCCACAAGGGACAGCGCGACGAAAAAGGCTTTCCTGAATCCCCTGTCGGTCAACCGGTGTCTCAGTCGTTGTCCCAGAATCATGCCAAGGCTCGTCGGCACCATTGCGGCGGCCGACATCAGCGCAGTCTCCGGAGGAAGAATTTGATAGCGGGACATAAACAGGCCGAGAACGATCATTATCAGGCAAAAGACAATGCCCAGCGCCTGAACGAACTCGTCACGCGGCATGTCGAGCGCTTCGATATAGAGAACTCCCGGGACCATATAGCTCCCGGTCATGCCGAACGTCAGTCCTCCGGCCGCCCCCATGAGCGGGGAGAAGATCCATTCTCTTTTTCCAGGCGACGGAATTCGAGGCCGCATCAGGCTTGTCGCGGAATAGACGAACAGCAGCGTGCCAAGAATGGCGGTGAGGATAACCGGGTCGGCGACCGTCAGTATTTGCGTTCCCGCCCAGATCCCGGCGACCGAGGCAAGCAGCAACGTTCGCAGGCGCCGAACGATCGGAAAGAACGCGCCGCCCGCCAAAGCCTGCCAGACGTTCGTGACAATGCCCGGAACAATAATAAGGCCCATCGTTTCCTTCAGCCCGAGCGTTGCCGACAAGCAAGCCAGAACCACGATCGGAATTCCCAATCCGAGCATGCCTTTCACCGAACCGGCGAGAAGGAATACGGCAGCGACCAGGACAATCGATTCAAAGTTCGACACGGGATTCCACCGGGGAAGGCACGGCTCACAAACTGAAGGAGTGACGAAAGCTGTCGGCAGGCAGCTGCTTGATATATCGAACCGGTGGCCGGCAGTCACCAACCCTTATGTAACAAGCGACGAGTAGGCCCGACGTAGATCTGTGAATTGCGCGGGCGAGCGCCGAGAGACGAACAATGAACAACGCCAAGACCAAATTTCGAGGAGCGGACGCTGTCGCGGCCGCGCTCGAGCGGATCGATGCAGGCACGCTCTTCGTGATGTCCGGCAATCAGCTCATGCCGGTGTTCGATGCCTGCCTCGATCACGACTTCCGCCTGATTCATGTGCGCCACGAAGCCTCGGCGGTGCATATGGCGGATGCCTGGGGGCGGATGACGGGAACGCCGGGCATCGCGCTGCTTCCGGCCGGCCCCGGTTTTCTCAATGGTCTTACGGCACTCTACTCCGCGCGAATGTCCGAAAGCCCCGTCGTATTGCTCAGCGGACATGCCCCGACGGCCGGCATCGGGAAAGGAGCCTTTCAGGAGATGCAGCAGGCCGAGATTGCCGCGCCTCTTTGCAAGGCCTCATGGACGATCGAGAAGGCGCGGGATCTCGGCGCAGCGGTTCAGCAAGCCGCGGCCATTGCCCTGTCGGGCAGGCCGGGCCCGGTTCACGTGGCTTTGCCCTTCGATCTTCTCAACGAAAATGTCCATGCGGATTTCGGAATGCCGGATGACAGTGTGCCTTCTGCCGCCGGGGAAACGGATTTCGCCCCGGTTCTGGGCGCGATCGCTGCCGCGGAGCGGCCCCTCATCCTCGCAGGCCCGTTACTTCTTCAGCCGCATCTAAAACAGCTTCACCAGTCCCTGCGCGAGTGCGGGCTCGCACCTGTTGTGGCGATGGAAAGCCCCCGCGGCATCAATGACCCAGCCCTAGGGGCGCTGGCCGAGGTTCTCGGCGCCGCCGATCTGGTGGTCCTCCTGGGCAAGCGGGCGGACTACACGTTGCGGTTCGGCGACGCCCTGGCAAAAGACGTGCGCGTCATCTGCATCGATCCCGAAGAGGGCGAATTGGCCCGGGCGAAAAAGAACCTGGGCGACAGACTGATCCTTTCCATCAAGGCGGATTTGCGCACCGCCATCGCGCGGC
>JARRNI010000546.1:0-3550 GCA_037385125.1 Pseudolabrys sp. | reverse complement strand
ATGAGCAGGGGCGGCACCACTTCAAGAAAAGGTGGAACGCTCATGCCAAACAGCAAACCTCATGTATTGGTGCTCGGCGGCAATTTCGCCGGGCTCGGCTGCGCCCAGAAAATCCGCGACGCGGCGGGCAACGCCGTGCACATCACGCTGGTCGACTGCAAGCCCTATCTGGCCTACATCCCGAACATTCCTCAGGAAGTCTGCGCCAACCGCGATCCCATGCAGACGATGCGCATGGACATCGTCGGCCCGCTCGATAAGGACAACATCCGCTTCGTCGAAGCCGAAGTGAAGGCGATCGATCTTGAGACGCAGCTCGTCGAATGCGTGCCGACCGAGCGCGACGGCGCCGAGCGCCACGCGCTTCGTTACGACTTCCTGGTCATCGCGCTGGGCACGCCGAGTACGGCCACACGGTCACAGACACCTGGCACGACGACAAGCTGCGCTGTTATCTGCACGAGGACTACAAGGGCGGCCCGATCGCGGTCGGCTCCGCACGCTTCCATCAGGGCGACGGCACCGGCGGCGTGCGGCTTTATAACGATAACGGACACGAATTCCCGGTCTCGGTAGCGGCCTGCGAGGGGCCGCCTGTGGAGGTGATGCTCTCGCTCGGCACCTGGCTCACCGAGCACGGGCGCGGAAAGCCTTCGACCGTGACCGTATTCACGCCGGCCGACATGATCGCGGAAGATGCCGGCGAAGATATCGTGCACAAGCTGCTCGATCTCGCCAGCCAGCTCGGCTTCAACTACGTGCACAGCGCGAACGACATCAAGAAGATCACCGCCGACGGCATCGAGTTCGCCAATGGCACGTCGCTCGACGCGGAGCTGAAGATCGTGTTTCCGGACTGGCGCGCGCAGGACGTCGTACGCTCGCTGCCGGTCGCCGACAGCGAAGGCTTCGTCGTGACGGACTTGACGATGCGCAATCCGAAATATCCGAATGTCTTCGCGGCCGGCGACGCGGCCGCGATCACGGTGCCCAAGCTCGGCGCGCTCGGCCATGACGAGGCGGCCATTGTCGGCCGGCAGATCGCCAAGGACGTCGGCCGCATGAAGGCGGAAAAGGCCGACGAACCGTTAGAGCCGGAAATCCTGTGCATCGGCGACATGGGCGGACGCAAGGCGTTCTACATCCATTCGAACACCTGGTTCGGCGGCAATGTCTCCGAATTGCATCTCGGCCGGGTCCAGCACGCGCTGAAGAACCAATACAAAGCGCATGTTCTACAACGGGGGGGCGGCAAGATTCCGCCCTGGGGCATCGACGCGGCGGAAAGGATCGCCGAGCACGTGCCGCTGTGAGGGCAGCGCAGGAGCGAAAGGCCGGCGCCGATCAGCCGCTGGCTTCTCTCCCGAAACGAATACGCCTCGGCTGGATGACGACGAAGCGGTCAGCAAGCTTCTCGCCATGACGAGAAACGACGTCAACGACGAGTTCGGACAGGCTGGCGCGAGCAGCCACGGGAAATTTAAGAAGAATGACGCCCGCCGTCGGTTTCGCAGTGCATAGACAAGTTGCCCGAAATCAGATTCGACCCTCACGCGCGGCCATATCGATGATGGCACCATCATCGGCACCGGGAGCGATTTCGATTATTGCGGTCACGTCATGTCCGGCATTCCGCAAGGTCCGCACTACGCGGAAGTCGCAGCTCTCGTCGGCGAGAAACCGCATTCACCCTTGAGATTCGTAAAGCACGGTCTCCTCATGGGCGTAAGTGATCGCGGCCTGGATAATCGTGCTGGGTGAGGCGCGGATAGGCTTCGAGCAGCTCCTGCTGGGTGGCACCCTCGCCGAGCTTGCGCAAGATAAGCTCGACCGTAATGCGGGTGCCGCGGGTGACCGGCTTTCCGAGCATCACCTTCGGATTGATCTCGATCCGATCTTGCATCGACATTGTCCGCTCCTGCCGGCGACCATGCCATAACGCGGGGGGTGGCGCGGCCGCCCATAAGGCTGGTGCCCAGGAGAGGACTCGAACCTCCACGGTGTTACCCGCTAGTACCTGAAACTAGTGCGTCTACCAGTTCCGCCACCTGGGCACGTGCGGGTCTAGGTATTGAGCCGCTCCCGCCTTGTCAATTCAAGCGCGGCCGGTCTCTGGGCGTCCGCCGCGCCCGAGGCGAGGGGTGCGCGGGTCCGGATTCCATCGGCCGCAGGCCCGGATACGCCGTCGCGGGCGCTCGGAATGAGCGGCTTGGCGCCGGCCCTGGACGGGCCGCGGACGATCCTGTAAGGGGCGCGCAAGCCGGCCTTGCCTCCTGCACGAAGCGCGAAATGACCGCCCGCAGCACCAGCGAAACCCTGATCACTATTTACGGCGGCTCCGGCTTCCTCGGCCGCCATGTGGTGCGGGCGCTCGCCCGCCGCGGCTACCGCATCCGCGTGGCGGTGCGCCGGCCGGAGCTTGCCGGCCACTTGCAGCCGCTCGGCCTGGTCGGCCAGATCAACGCGGTGCAGGCCAATATCCGCAACGCCGCCTCCATTGAGGCGGCGGCGCGCGGCGCCCATGTGCTGATCAACCTGGTCGGTGTGCTGTTCGAGCGCGGACGCCAGCGCTTCGACGCCGTGCACACCGCCGGCGCCGAGCAGGTGGCGCTAACCGCCAATGCCCATGGCGCGCGGCTGGTGCATGTCTCGGCCATCGGCGCCGACGCGAAATTGCCCGCGCGCTATGCGCGCTCCAAGGCCCAGGCCGAGCAGTTGGTGCTGGCGGCGCAGCCGACGGCGGTCATCATGCGGCCGTCCATCATGTTCGGGCCGGAGGACGACTTCTTCAACCGCTTCGCCGCCATGGCGCGCATCTCGCCCGCGCTGCCGCTGATCGGCGGCGGCAGGACCCGCTTCCAGCCGGTCTTCGTCGGCGACGTGGCGGCGGCCATCGCCGAGGCGCTGGCGGGCAATGCGCGGCCGGGCACCATTTACGAGCTGGGCGGGCCGGACGTGCGCACGTTCAAGCAGCTGATGCAGTACGTGCTCAGGACCACCGATCGCAAGCGATTCCTGGTGCCGCTGCCGTTCTTCCTCGCCAAGATGCAGGCGTCCTTCTTGCAGTTCATGCCGAAGCCGCTGCTGACGCCGGACCAGGTCGAACTGCTCAAGACGGACAATGTCGTGTCGCAGGCGGCGATCGATGAAGGCCGCACGCTGCAGGGACTTGGCATCGAGCCGGAGCCGATCGAGGCGATTGTGCCGTCTTATCTGTGGCGCTTCCGCAAGACCGGGCAATACCACACGCTGCCGGAGGCGTGATTCTTCCTCGTCATTCCGGGGCGCACGCGTCAGTGTGCGAACCCGGAATCCATACTCCCAGCGTTTCAAATACAACTCGGACTGGGGTTATGGATTCCGGGCCGGGCGCTTCGCGCCGTCCCGGAAGGACACCCTCGGCTCACAAGAAATAAAGCGCGAAGATGCCAATGGTACCGACCAGGATGCGCCACCAGGCGAACAGCGCGAAGGTGTGGTGCTGCACATAGCCCAGGAACGTCTTCACCACGATCCAGCCGAAGATGAACGAGAACACGAAGCCGACCGC
>JARRNI010000545.1:0-8004 GCA_037385125.1 Pseudolabrys sp. | reverse complement strand
GGGCCACACGCGGACGTGGCGGAATGGTAGACGCAAGGGACTTAAAATCCCTTGGAGGAAACTCCGTCCGGGTTCGAGTCCCGGCGTCCGCACCAAAAATACATCGTGATATTAAGGCTTTACTTGGTACCTGCCCACATTTGGCGACGCTATGTTCAGGCCTAGCCAAATTGTGTCCGCTCTGTGTCCGCAAATGAGAATGCCCGCCGCCCGGAAGGCGACGGGCTGCCCGCTGATGCGTCCACAGGCGGCCTAAATGGGTAGCCGGCCCCTCGCTGGAAAGGAACAAGAGACGTCAGAAAATTCGCGGCAATCGGGGGTTGCATTCGAACAAAGTGAAGCGCAGCATCCTTGCGGGGCGACCCCTTTCCTTCGGGACGTTGAGAGGGGGCTCGGCAATGAAAGCGAAATCGTTCGCAGTAATCTTTGCGTCAGCGTCGCTACTATTAGCCTGTGTTTCTCAGGCTCGCTCGTCAATTATCTACTCGTTCGATCAGCCGTTGTCCGTAGATGTGGGGTATGGGACAGGTGCTGTAACAGGGACCCTCACGACGGATGGGACTTTAGGACCGCTGACATATGGAAATATTTTATCGTGGGATTTAACGGCGCAAGTCGGGCCCTACTCACACGAATTTATTAGCGGTACGAACTCTGGTCTTCTTTGTTGTGTGATTAATGGACTTTCGGCGACTTCTGATCAGCTATTTTATGATTTCAGTGCCTACGCGTTTGGCATCTCGGGTGGCCCAGGATCAGGATTTTTAATTAATTGGCAGCCCGGTAGTTCTACTGGCTGTAGCGGTGGGTGCCTTGTCGCCTTAGTTGGTCTCGATGCTGTAAAATCTACTGCAACTAACACCTATTATATTACAGGAGTTTCAGGTCCATTCACTGGTACAAATGCAATTTCTTCAACCCCACTTCCACCCGTTGCCGTTCCCGCCCCCATCGTCGGCACAGGACTCCCGGGGCTGATCTTGGCGAGCGGTGGTCTTCTCGCGTGGTGGCGCAGGAAGCGAAAAGACGCTGCGAACATTGGGGCGTGAGCAACCCGCCAAATCCAATGGCCCTCGGCCCCATGCGCGCTAATGGCGTGCGCAGCCTGGCCGTCCATCGCGGTGACCGGTCGTGCGGCCATGCTGCCGCGCTGAATGTCGAGAGCTACCCCGACGCCATGCCACTGCTAGCGTTCGGCCTGCGCGCTTTATCAGTCGCTGGCCGGCTGGCAGCTGCCAGAGGAGTTTGCCACCCTGCGCCGCTTGCTTGAGGCGCGCATGGGCAAGCAGGGCAAGCGTGAGTTCGTCCAGGTCCTGCGCCTGATGGAGGCGTTCAAGATCGAGGAAGTCAGCGCTGCCGTGCGTGACGCCATTGCGCGAGGTGCCATTGGCTTCGACGCGGTGAAGCATCTGGTGCTGTGCCGGATCGAGCGCCGGCCGCCACGTCTGGACATGACGATCTATCCCTACCTGCCGAGGGCCACCGTGGCGACGACCTCGGCCAGATCGTACATGGACCTGTGCCGGGGAGCGGCGTGATGACCGAGACCCCGCAAGTTCTCCTGGCGCATCACCTCAAGGCCCTCAAGCTGCCGACATTCCTGCGCGAGTACGACAAGCTCGCCCGCCAATGTGCCGCCGAAGGCGCCGACTATCCCCGTTACCTGATGCGGCTTACCGAGCTGGAGTTGATCGACCGCGAGCGACGCATGGTCGAACGCCGCATCAAGGCCGCCAGGTTCCCAACCGTGAAGAGCCTCGACAGCTTCGACTTCGCGGCCTTGCCGTCCCTGAACAAAGCGCTGGTGATGGAGCTGGCGCGGTCGGAATATGTCGAACGCCGCGAGAACATCATCGCCCTCGGCAACTCCGGCACCGGTAAGAGCCATATCGCCCTGGGGCTGGGTCTAGCGGCCTGCCAGAAAGGCCTCTCGGTCGGCTTTACGACCGCCGCCGCCCTCGTGCACGAACTGATCGAGGCGCGCGACGACAAGCGGCTCCTGCGCCTGCAGCGCCAGCTCGCCGGCCACAAGCTGCTGATCATCGACGAACTCGGCTATGTGCCGCTGTCGCAGACCGGCGCCGAGCTCCTGTTCGAGGTCTTCAGCCAGCGCTATGAGCGCGGCGCGACCATCGTCACCAGCAATCTACCTTTCGACGAATGGACGAGCGTATTCGGCTCTGAGCGGCTGACCGGCGCCTTGCTCGACCGTCTGACCCACCACGTCCACATTCTCGAAATGAACGGCGACAGCTATCGGCTCGCGCAAAGCAAGCGTCGCTCCAGACGCTCGCAAGCCGGCTCATCATCCGAGGAGCTGCCCGGCCGCTGACATCCCGAAAAAATCACATCGGCAGCAAGCAACGTCGCTGGCAACGAAAATAATAGCTCGGTGCGCGCTCTCACCGTCAAGCCCCGCGCCTCCGGCGCGCCGCTACCCGGCTTCGGGGCTTGACCGCTCAGCGCGACCGAGCAAATCGGCCATCCGTGCCGTCGATGACCAACTATGACGCACTAAAGCCGGCCCCTGATGCATTCTTGCTCCGGCTTGCCGATGCAATTTTGCTCCGGCGTTGACATGCTATTCGTAATTGCCGCGCTCATTTGGACTTATAGCGGGCGTGGTAGTTTTGGAATGGCGTTGTCAGTTGGGATACTCGTAGCTACTTATGATTCTATCGCGGCAGTGTGCGCAATCGCACCAAAACAGTTGTGGCAATTTGCCGATTATCGATCCGCGCGCGAAAGGCCTTTTCTTTCTTATTTGATGTCCAGCGCATGTGCCCTCACTATTGCGCTGCCGATTGCGTATGGGTTCAATCGGCAGATACTTCCAATTATGAATCCAGAGACATCCATAGCGTTTGTTGATCAGGCTAAGTTTTTACTGTTGCCTACGGTCCTTTCCTTCGCATTGGCTTTTGCGTGTGACGATTTGATCGAAGCGGATCATGAACAGTGGTGGCTCAAGTGGTTAGAGAGCTTAGGGATAGCGGCTCTCATGGGTTTGACGGCGAGTTTGATCGCCTACTGGCTTGGTCATTGGCAGTCATTGCTTGGCGCTGACGGCGCTGTTTTAAATCCGAGCTTGTCAGGCTCAATTGTAAATGGATAGGCGTAACAAGCACCTTACAACTAATCTCAAAATCGTCTGAAGAGGATTATGAGGCAAGCGAGGTGCATGAGGCGAAGGAAGTGCGCCGGAAAAAGATCCGAGCGCGCGACCCTACATGCTCTCGACGCTATGGGATAGCGCCGGGGTGGTCTGGCATGGCTAAGCCGCCGCTGCCATCAGCGCGGCGTCAATCAGCCTCTCTGGATCACGCTCGCGCTCTGTTGCTGCCTTGAGGATACGCTCGGCCAGTACGGTCTTGCGTGCCTTCAAATCGAAGGATGTGCGGCCAGCCCAATAATGCGCGGACGACCGTGCCCCTTGCAGCGCGGGCACCTAACGTCACGCAAGGCCACCCGCACGGATGCTTCGGGGTCGCGGGGTTTTACGCGCAAGTCCAAGTCGGTCACTCTGTCGCAAGCATCGCAAACGACCACGAGCCACGGGTGCTTGGCGGTGATGGCGGCAATGATCTTGGGCCAGAACCATGCGTAGCTTTTGGTTGAAAGGCGCGCATTGAAGTGACGCACGGTCGCCAGCGCGTACCGTTCGGCTTCCCATGCCTCTCGGGTTGCCAGGAGGTCGATTCTGCCAAATTTATTCTCAGAAGCACTATGGGCGACGAAATGCATCGTCGCGACCCGATCTGTGCGGGCTTACTGAACGATTTTCACTGGGCCATTCGCGTCGTTGGCCTCTCTCGGCCATGTCGGGTTGCCCCAAAAACGAACCTCCGACCTGCGCTTTCAATGAGGACAGGCGCCTAAGTGGTCGGTCGGCCTTCACTAGGCCCGTTAGGCCGCTACTGCCATTAGCGCGGCATCGAGCGGCCGCTTCGGATCACGTTCGCCGTCCGCTGCGGACTTGAGGATACGCTCGGCCAACGACGTTCGGCTCGTCGTCGCTCTTCGCTAAGGGCGAAGGGAGGCTCGAACATCATCAAGACGGTTTCGAAACCGAAGTAAGCAGGCTCTTTGCTGCCGATCACCGGGTTCCATGAGGTACTCACTGCTTCAAGCAACATTTCGCGCACGCTATCGGACAAAAGGTTGACAAATCTCCGATGTCTTGATCAAAGGCCGACCCGATTGCAGAACATCTCCAAGAGCAGATTGGTCGCACGGCAAAATGCTTGCAGGGCCATCGCGCGGAGATTATCTGTGCGAGCAGACCGCTAACGGCGCAACCAACCGCGCTACGTTAGTCGTTATAATGAAACAAACATAGGAGTATACGGAATGGCAAGAACAAGAAAGTCGATCAAGCGCACACCTTGGAGCAAGTCGGATGACCGCACGCTCAAGGCGCATTCCAAGCGCAAGACGCCTGTTGTGAGAATTTCAAAAGAGATGAAGCGGACTATCGGCGCACTGCGCCAACGGGCGTTTAGCTTGGGCGTGCCATTGGGTCACCGGCGCTAAGGGGCAAAGACGCCCGCTGTGGTGTTGGGTGGAAAGCGAATGTCTTTCCATCCATCCCATAGCGATTGGCGAAGATTGATCCCGACCCGTTATTCCTTCGAACAGGTCGGTGCGGGGCAACTCCCCCTCGGACGGCACAATTCGCCATTTTAGTTGGGGCAGGACTGCCGGACCTTCACTAGGCCCACGAGGCAGCGACCGCCATCAGTGCCGCGTCGAGCAGCCGCTCTCTGTCCCGCTCGCCCCCCGCTGCCGAATTTAGAGTGCGTTCGGCAAGTGAGGTGGTCCCCGGTTTTAAGCTTAAAAAAAGATCGTGGGAGCTTGGGAGGCCGACATGAGGTATGTGGAGGTATCGGGCGCGTGCATCGCAGACTGCGTCGGCTCTGTCCCTGCCTTAACGGGTGCAGCGAGCGGAGGGCGTTATGACTTCTCTGGCTTCACGAGGAAAAACCACATGCTACCAGTGTAAGGGTGCCCTTGGCCTGGGCGTTACTAATTTTCACGGCCTGTACTTCTGCGGCGTGCGCTGTGAAGCGCTGTGGTGGAAAGAGTACCGAGAACGCCAACATCGGTACAAACTAAATAGGGAACGGGAGAAGGAGGTCTCGGGCTTGTTCCGCGCATTGCGCGCCCATTCCCGGTAAGCGAAGCGGCTACGGCTGCATTCTGTGTCATAGCGATCAATGACCGGACATTAAAATCCTTCTTGAAGTGCCACTTCCGAACTCATGCGCCGCAACAAGCAAGGATAAGTTCTCGCGTGGAAACCTTTTCGTTTCGTCGCATCGCATTCAAATTAACGTTTATTCGTAACAATATAATCGGGATGTTCTTGAGCGTGCGCGTCGCCGTCACCTATTCTCTGAAATTGGATTGCGTACGCTGAGCGGAGTCAGGCCATGCCGCGCCATGCCGCTGATACACACAATATCCTTGATCTGCTGAGGCCAAAGCCGCGACGACGCCATTACGAGGCATGGCAGCTTTGGCATGTTTGGACGGTTACTTTTCCGAGGCGCTCAATTACGGGCGGATTAGTCTGGGGTACGGTCTTGCGTCGGCTAGACGATGATAGGTGGATCTATAAAGAGTACGTCGATAATGGGGTTTTGGATTAGCTATTGCTCTACCTGCGTTCGTCTAACGGGCCTGCTGTGCGATCTTGGTCTTCACGAATGAAACCTCATTTGAAAGAGGGAATTTTTCGAAAAATTGATCTTGCTAAAGGAGAATGCCATGAATTTGTCGTCTGTTGCGGGGATGTCCATTGCATTGGTGGTCGCTGTTTTTCTCAGTCATCCCGCACAAGCGGGTCGACATCATCGGCATTATCATCAATACTCCGCCCACCGCAGTTTAAGAAACTGCACCTTTACCAACGACGGACGGCATTATTGCGGTCCGGGCTATCGGCGCCCCCAGGCGCCGGCACTCGATGCCAACGGAAATCGCGCCGCCCGCATTGACCGAGGCACAATTATCGGAGGCCAACCGGCCGGCTGTCCACACGCCTACTGTGGCTGCGGATTGCGCAAATATCTTGGGCTCGCTGACAAGCGGCTTAACCTCGCCTGGAATTGGGCGCGGCTGTTCCCGCGGGCGAGCGCCCACGCCAGCGCCGCGGCCGTGCGCCATCACCACGTCATGCTGCTTGTCCGGCACGTCCCAGGAAGTCGATGGCTGGTGCGTGACTACAACGGCGGCCGGCATCTCGCGTGGCTGCATGTCCGCAATGTGCGGGGCTACATCTTCGTCAATCCACATGCACTGCTCGCAAACCGTTAGCGCAAACGGAATACCGAGCCCGTTTGCAACGTAGTTTGCAGTGTCACTAAATCAGGATGCTCCTATCCCAAAATGGGGCATCCGCGTCGTTCACCTCTCTCGGCCATATCTGAACTTCGATTTGCGGTCTTGATGAGTGCGCGCATCTAAGTGGCCGGTCTGACCTTCAAGGTCCACTAGCAGGATGCTGAAAAATCGGGTATTCGAATGAGATTGTAGGCGGCCGCCGTGAGAACAAAGAACCACTCCACCAAACCGCGGCCACGATGTCGGGTCTTGCGCAAGCCCCCGACCGTCTTCATCCAGCCAAATGGTTCTTCAATCCGTTTGCGCTTGATCGTGCTGGACGATCGAGTGCTTCGATGCTCAGGATGGTCGGGAGATGCCGCGCAATCTCGTTCCAACTTTCACCCTCGTCGAGACTGGCAAAGACTGAGCCGCTATTGGTTCCGAAGTAGACTCCCACCGGCTCGCGTTCGTCACGCGCCATGGCCTGTCGAAGAACGGTGAAGTAGCAGGCTTCCTGGGGCAGCCCCTCGCGCATGGCCTGCCAGGTCTCGCCGGCGTCTTTTGAGCGCCATACCGCCGCAGCGGCATCGGGCGGAAACCGGCCCGCCATGTCGCCGTTCAAAGGTATCGTCCAGATGGTTTCCGGGTCCCGTGGATGAACGCAGATCGGAAAACCGAACGTTGACGGAAGACCGCGCGTGATATCGTCCCAGCTCCGACCGCCGTCGGCAGAACGCCAGACCCCGTGATGATTTTGCTGATAAAGCAAGTCGCGGTTACCGGGTGCCCGCATCATGTTGTGGATGCAATGGCCGAGTTCGCCGTCGCGTGGCGCCGCGGGATGGCCGTGTTTAGTGCCGGGCTCTGTATTCGACAGCCTGTTGCGACGAACCCAGGTCTGGCCGCCGTCCTCTGTCGCAAATACGCCAGCCGCCGAGATCCCGACCCAGAGCTTGCCGGGGTCCGCCGGATCAAATAGGATCGTGTGCAAGACCAATCCGGCGCCACCAGGATTCGAGCTGCCGGCGGAAGGATGATCCCGCAAACCCTGAATCTCTTCCCAATTCCTGCCGCCGTCCGGGCTCAAAAGCAGTCTTGCCGGTTTGGTCCCGGCATAGAGTGTCCCGTGGGCATAGCCCAGCGACCAGATCTGCGAGAACTGATCTGCGAACGGCAACGGTTGAGCGGTCCAGTTCATCATGGCGGCGAGTTGCGGATCGTTGGCCGCCCAGTCGTCGATTTGACCCTTTGTGAGCTTTGCAAGCTCCCAGGTCTCGCCTAGGTCTTCGGAACGCCACACACCGGCGCCGTGAAATTCGCCACCTCCACCGGCCCACAGCACCCCCGTGGTAGGGTCGCCGACGATGTGATTGATCGACCAGCCATCGCAGAATGGCCCCTTGACCGTCCAGCCCTCCCCGCCGCGGCCGCCCGATACCAAGAAAGCACCCTTCGTGGTACCGACAAGTATCGCGACACCATCCTGGCTCATGGCGTTGTTCTCCGGTTCCTCGACGACGCGCCGTCCTGTCTAGCTTGCATTGAAAGTGGCCTCGAGCGCGGCGATGGTGATCTTGGTCATGGATATCGTGGCAATCCCGTGGCCGGGCAATGATCTGCCTTCGCCATTTCGGAACTCCGCCATCGCCGCCGCTGCGGCGGCCAGAGAGCCCTGTC
>JARRNI010000544.1:0-3562 GCA_037385125.1 Pseudolabrys sp. | reverse complement strand
TGTCTCTCAAACCGCGTCTTCAAATCCTACGACGACCTCGTCGACCACTGCTGCGCCGCCTGGAACAAGCTTGTCGATCAGCCCTGGCGGATCATGTCCATCGGACTGCGTCAATGGGCGCATGGGTTCTGATCAATGGGACTTGGTATTACTGAACGATTTTCACACGGCCTGGGCCATGAGCGTCATTTTTGCGATGGCCGCAGCGCGTCGGCTTTGTGCTGGATTGCGGAAGCCTCGCGCGCCAATTTGCGGAGGAGCGCTCGGCGCAATTGAAACGGGCCAGCCTCTTGGCTCGGAGCTCGAGCCCGATCGACATGCCGAGCATCGTCGCCTCGAACAAGCATCTGTTCGCCGATCTCAAGAAGATGATAGGTTCTTGCACTAGGATGATGATTCGCGGGCCGGTCGATTTAAATGACCATCTCGGCGCATAACGTCCATTATGGAATATTTGGGTCCTCGACTGATAGGCAAAGCCATCTTTCATTTTCAGAATGATTGAGTTTGCGCCCAGCAAACCGGCTAGCCTCCACGGCAACGAGTGGAGGAAGGCCGTCACAGGCGCGGAGCGCAAGCGAAGCCAGAAGGGGCCCCTTGACGGCTGGGGACCGCGAGGCCCCTTAAATTGCGCGAGGGATCGTCGCCCGAAGGGCCGAGACAGACGTTCCGCGCCTTTGCGGCAACTTCTGGCTCGGTGAGCGGAGGGCGAATAGAGCCCGGTCGGCAAAGTCGACGCGCCAAAGCAGAGCTGCTCCGGCAAGCGGACCGGCTTGTCGGTGGCACCGACGCGGTGCTGGTGATCGACGATACGGCGATACCAAAGAAGGGCACGCATTCGGTTGGCGTGGCGGCACAGTATGGTTCGGCCTTGGGCAAGACTGCCAACTGCCAGACGCTGGTATCGGTGACGGTTGTGCGTGGTGAAGTGCCGGTGACAGTGGCGTTGCGGCCTTTTCTTCCCGAGAGTTGGACAAGTGATCCAGCGCGTTTGCGGCAAGCGGATGTTCCGGCTGAATATCGGGTGGTATGGACTCCTCGACAGTCTTTGAGACCTTCAGCTTCGAACTAAGAGAGAAATGCCCAGCCAGTTGGGGGCACTGGCTGGGCGGTTCCCGGGGCAGGGGCTGGGGACGGGGGTCGGGTCGCCCCGAGAAACCAAATCTTTACGTTCGACGCCATGTACATCTTGCCGTGTCGCAAGAGTTTGTCGCCTTTGTAATTTTGTGTGACAAATTGCGACTTTCTTCGCCCGCCAATTGCCACCGCAAAAAATCGTCGGCGTTTCCAAATTTCTCGTTGAGGGGTCAAGTCATCGGATGCTAACTGACCAGAACGCTCTCTACCTCGCCACAAATCTGCATATGACTCGGTTTCTGCCAAATGGCGAGCGATGTCGGAGGCGCGCCGGGCAGCGTGCTGAAGAGAAAGTATTCACGAGAAATTGGATACGCGGGAAACACCAATGCGATCGTCGAAAGAACGCAGGGAACTGTTTAAGTATCCACTTGCGATTGTGCATGCATTGATGGGTAAGTTCCGGGCATGTTTGGCGCCCAAGCGTAGCAGTATAGCCGCGATTCGATTGTCCGGAGCTCTGCCGCTATGGTGCAGCTTCGGCATTGCCATTTTAGCTGTCACAATAGCTTTCTTGATTCGGCAGAGCTTACACGCTCCGCTCGGGACGCGGTTCGTTTATGTTACGTTTTATCCATGGGTAGCAATTGCCACCGTAGCCGGAGGTCTGGCCGCGGGAGTATCGGCAACGGTTCTTACCCTTTTGGTCGTCATTTTTGGAGTTGCCCCTCCTGCTGACACTGCTGACTGGATGGGGCTCGTGAGCTTCCTCTTCGGCAGCGTCCTAATTGTCGGCATCAGCGAGACGATGCATCGTGCGCGAGCGCGTGCGGCGAAGGCGGAAGAGGAAGCGAAACTCCACAAAGAAGTAAAAAATAGCGAGGAGCGGTTCCGCACTCTGATAGAGCAGGCGTCCGATGGTATTTTCGTCAGCGACGCCCAGGGAAGGTACCTCGATGTCAATTCGGCCGGCTGCCGGATGCTTGGCTATTCCCGAGAGGAAATATTAGGACTAGGCATCCCCGAATTGATCGCTGCAGATGAGGCGCCGCGGCTTGCCTCCCATCTCGCAAAGTTGCGCAGCGGCAACACAGATGTGGCCGAGTGGCAATTTCGTCGCAAAGACGGCTCGCCTTTCGTCGGCGAGGTCAGCGCCAGACAGCTCCCCGACGGTCGATTGCAGGCCTTCGTGCGTGACGTAAGCGAGCGCAAACACGCGGAGAGACGTCAACTCGAGCTTATGGAGGAGCTTAAGCGCTCGGAAAGTGAGGCGCGGGAGCAGCATGCGCTTTTCCGCAGCATTTTCGACGGGGTGCCGGAAGGTATCGCCCTAGTCGACAAGGAGCGCCGCATCGTTATGGTCAACCCGGCTCTCACGCGAATATTCGGTTATGAGGCCGACGAACTCATCGGCGCGTCGACTGTGAAACTTTATGCGTGCCCGGCGGCTTGGGAGGAACAGGCCATAATCTCAGAGAAGGCTCACCGGGCCCGACTGCAACCGAGGGTCATTCGTTTTCGACGCGAAAATGGTGAGACTTTCCCAGGTGAAGTCATTAGTGCGGATTATCGTGATGTCGGGGGTGGGCTGCGCGGTTATATCGGCATTATCCGGGATGTCAGCGTGGAGCAACGGCGCGAGAAAGAATTGCGACAGGCGCAACGGTTGGAATCGCTAGGGCAACTCACGGGAGGCATCGCTCATGATTTCAACAATCTGTTGACGGTGATCACGGGCAATCTGCAATTGATCGACATGGGGCTCAAGGACGAGCGGCTAAAGCGTTATCTCGACGCAGTAGAGCAAGCAGCCCAAATGGGTGCGCAGCTCAATAAACGGTTGATGTTGTTTGGGCGCCAGGAAATGCTCGCCCCAACGCCAATCAATCTGAACGATCGCGTGACCAATATGCTCGAACTTCTGCGCCGGACAATAGGCGAAGACATTACCGTTAAAGTCGCCCTTTCAAAAAATATTTGGCCGACACGCACCGATGCCGACGAGATCGAGAACGCAATCCTTAACCTTGCGATCAATGCGCGCGACGCAATGTCAAATGGCGGCAATCTGCTCATTGAGACCGGAAATGTAGTCATCGACAATAACGCGGCTCGCGAGGAGCTGCCACCAGGTAGCTATGTCCGATTATCAGTGTCGGATACCGGGTCTGGCATGCCGCCCGAGGTGTTGGCACGAGCGTTCGAGCCATTTTTTACGACCAAGGAACCGGGGAAGGGTACCGGACTAGGGCTCTCCAGCATTTACGGCTTCGTGAAGCAATCAGGCGGTCACATAACCATCGATAGTGAAGTGGGCCACGGGACGACAGCAACCATATACTTGCCTAAGTTCGAGCAAAGCGAAAAAACCGAACTGGCGGTGCAAGAAAAAGAGGCAGAAGCGCCGATTAGAGGCGCAGGGGAGACCATTCTGGTCGTTGAGGACAATCCTGATGTGCGCCGCGTGACGGTCGAGCGGATCAAG
>JARRNI010000543.1:0-3565 GCA_037385125.1 Pseudolabrys sp. | reverse complement strand
TTTGGGAACAGGCCCGCTTGAGCCGCATTAAGCCCGGCATCATGGATTCGATCCAGACGGAAGCTGTGAATTCGTTGCTGAAGTCGCTGCCGAATGAGACCCAGCGCGATCGCCGCGGTCCTGAGCTCGAAATGACCATGGATGATGTGGCGGGGCGGTCGTTCTGGGACAAGGACGTTCAAAAGGAGGTCAATGAGGCGTTCGAAACCTTCAACTATTCGGATGACACCATCGACGCGGTTGCCTTTATCCGTAGCGCCCGCCCATTGCTGAGGCTCGAGAAAATGCAGGCGTCGAATGAGGCGCGGCAACTTATGGTCAGCCGCCAGCTTGAGGAGGAGAAAAACGTCCTGCAGCTCGAGCGTGGCGCCAGCGACGACGGTACAGAGGAGGTTTGGCAGTCTCCGCCCCGCTCCGCTGCCTAGGCTGAGCTTAGAGAAGAAGAGGAGGAATCGTGGCGCATGACCAGCCAGAAAAAGATCGAGTCGAATCGACGCAATGGACGCAAAGAGCGGCGACCGCGTAGCGCTAAATCGCGGTCGCGCCTCAACGCGCGCAAGCACGGGCTCAGTTTGCCGATCATGGCTAACCATGAACTGCAGGCGGAAGCCTTGAACCTTGCGCACGCCATCGCGGGCGAGGGCGCCGACAATGCGCTCCTCGAGCAAGCTCTCATCATCGCCGAATGCGAGCTCGACCTTCAGCGTGTCCAGGAAGCCCGGCGGGTGGCGATCGAGCGCGAAATGCGCCATGAGAAGGGCGCCGCTGCGATGGACGAATTTTCCCGCTATTCCGCCGAACAGCAATTCTGCTTCGGCGCCTATGTGCGCGCCATGCCGACCTTGAAGCCGATCGAGCGCTATGAGCGCCGCGTTTACTCTCGGCGCGAAAAGGCCATGGTTCCCCTCAACGGCCAGAAATGGCTGACGCACTGTTTGGCCAAACAGCAGTAAGTAAATGCAACCATAGAACGAATAATAAACAAAGACGTTAAATTACGCGTATTTCGCAGAACGAAGCCAAATTCCTTAGCATTTTCAATGGGCGTCGATGGGACAGCATACAGCAAACCGACCAGTGCATGCCGAACACTCTTGCTGGTGCGCGTGTTGGCGAGCACCTGACCGGGCCCCCGCGTCCGCATTTCAAGAACGCGCATATGGCGCCAAGAAATTTTGATTGCCCGCCGCTCAGACTTTTTCAATAGAATCGACCAGAAGACATA
Organism: Pseudolabrys sp.; assembly: GCA_037385125.1. Classification (GTDB taxonomy): domain Bacteria; phylum Pseudomonadota; class Alphaproteobacteria; order Rhizobiales; family Xanthobacteraceae; genus Pseudolabrys. The sequence continues at coordinate 2,340 of JARRNI010000543.1, read as the reverse complement.
GTCATTCGGGTATGCCAACTTCGCGCCAAGCATCAGTCATCGGCTTGATTGCTTATAAATAGTAATCAAAACTGTCAGTGAATGTCCTGATGGTGAAGGTAGACCGGCGCTCCAGCACATAGCGTAACTGCTGCGGATCTGAAATTCACGCTGATCCAATAAATGGACTTTGCGAATTGGCTAAATATCTTTGGCAGTGGCTAAATTGCGAAGATAACCCGCAAAACTCAGCTTAGATTCTAAGATAGAACTACGAACTACGATCGTTCCTCAATGCCCATGCAGATAGACCGCGTATGAGCTGAACAGATAGACCAGCAGCAGCGCGAGACTCACCCAGCCGATGGTGCCGCGCACGCGCGTCTCCGGTTTGTAAAGCATGGCGACGATGAAGATGCCCGACATGATTACCGCGGCGAACGCGGTGATGGCATTGGCGGGCGACACTGCGCGGAGCAGTGGCCCCTTGGTGAAGGCGAGGTCGTCTGCCGCCAGGATCAATATGTCGAACAGGTTGCTGCCGAGCAGGTTGCCGATCGCCATGTCGACGGCGCCGAGCCGCAGCGCGCTGGTCGTCACCACCAGCTCCGGCACCGAGGTGGCGGCGGCAATGAACAGCGTGCCGACGAAGGTCGTCTTCCAGCCCATCACCTCGGCAATCTGCTGTCCGATGAACGGCAACCAGGTGCCGGCGGCGACCACCACGGCGGCCGCAGCGCCGTAGCGCAGCAGCGCCCCGGTCAGCGTGATGCCTGCTTCCGTCTTGATTATCTCGGGCGGCTTGCGGGTGCGGCGCTCGTAGACGAAGGCCGCCCGCATTGCGATCAGGTAGACGACGATGATGAAGGGCGTGTAGCCGCTGATGTGGAGGAACCGGAAGCTGAGCGCGTTCTGGCTGAGCAGCATGAAGGCGCCGGCCGAGCCGATCAGGATCACGCCGAAGCCGGCGGTGAGCACGTGGCCCTGGTCGATGCGCCGGTACATCGGCTCCTCGCGGCTCAATTCGTCGAGCAGCACCAGCATCACGAGGTTGAACACGCAGCTCCCGAGCGCGTCGCCAACCGCGATATTGGGTGCGCCGGCCACTGTGACCGAACTGACGCCGGTGATCAGCTCCGGCAGCGAGGTGGCGGTGGCGAGCAGCACCAGCCCGATCCACGAGCGCGACAGCCCGGTCAGGCGCGCGATGATATCGCCGTATTGCGTGAGCACCGGCCCCGCCAGGCCGATGAGCAAGACACAAACCGTGAATTCCAGCCAGGGCAACAGCAGTGCCGTCATGGTTCAGGCCCTCGCTCGCAGGGTCGTCACCGCGACCGTGACGGCTTGCGTCACGACCAGCGGCGCGATGCTCAGGCCGATGATGATCGCCCACATCGCGGCGGTCGGCGGCGCCAGTTGCATGACCTCGGCCACGGGCGGCACATAGGGCGGCACGATCAGCAGGGCCGAGCACAGCGCCAACGCCGCCCAGGCCCATGGGTTGCCGGTGACTTCGTTGACGAGCAGGCCCGATTGCGGGTCGCGCATATCGAAGACGTGCCAGAGCTGCGCGAAGGCAAGTGTCAGGAACGTGACGGTGACCACTGAAACCTCGTTGAGATCGAGCCCGAGCCGCGCCGCCGCCAGCGCGCCGAAGGTGCCGGCGGTGAGCGCCAGGCTCTGCAGCACGATGACGATCCATTGCGTGCGGCCGAGGATCGGCTCGCGCGGATCGCGCGGCGGCCGCTTGAGGATGCCGCGCTCGCCCTCGCCCATGGCGAGCGCGAAGGCGGGGAACACGTCGGTGACCAGATTGAGATAGAGGATCTGCAACGGCATGATCGGCAGCGGCAGCGTGGAAAGGATCGCCAGCCCGACCACCAGCACCTCGCTCAAATTGCACGAGAGCAGAAAGGCCACGAAGCGGCGGATATTGCCGAAGATAACGCGGCCCTCGCGGATCGCCATCACGATGGTGGGAAAGGCGTCGTCGAGCAGGATCATGGCGGCGGCCTCGCGCGCCACGTCGGTGCCGCGCAGGCCCATAGCTACGCCGATGTCGGCCTGTTTAAGTGCCGGCGCATCGTTGACGCCGTCGCCGGTCATGGCGACGACGTCGCCGGCCGCCTGATAGGCGCGCACCAGGTCGAGCTTCTCAGCCGGACTCACGCGCGCGAAAATGCCGACGTCGCGCAGCGCACGATTGCCGCCTTCGGTGAGCTTCGCGACATCTCGGCCCTCCACCACATTGGCGGCGGCCTCGCCGAGGCCGACGGCGCGGCCGATGCTGCGCGCAGTCACCGCGTGGTCGCCGGTGACCATGACAACGCGGATGCCGGCGTCATGGCAGTCCTTGAT
>JARRNI010000542.1:0-3566 GCA_037385125.1 Pseudolabrys sp. | reverse complement strand
TTCGAATCGCCGTCGAAGATCACGTATTTCTTCGGGCGGGCGCCGTTGCGCGCGTTGAACTGCCGCAGCACGTCGCAGGAAATGGTCACCGTCTGCCCGAACATCACCTGGCCGACATCGACGGTGACGCTCTTGGCGGCGTTGACCACTTCGGCAAGGCGCGCCGCGCCGGAGGAGAAGCCGCGCGGGCCCTCCTTGCCGTAGCCGTAGAATTGCAGGTGCGCGAGATGCAGCGGCAGGCCCTCCGCGGCCTCGATGGTGGCGAGCGCGGTCTCCACGTTGCCGGCGATACCGAGATTGTTGCAATGGACGTGCAGTGGATGCGGCACGCCCAATCCGTGCACGGCCTGTTGCAGCGCTTTGACGATGGCGCGCGAAGAAACGCCGTATTCCGGTACTTCGTCGTCGAGCGAAAACGAGCGCACGTTGTCCTTGAAGGCGGCGGCGCCGCCGGCATTGATCACCTTGAGGCCGAGCCCGCGGGAAGTGGCAAGCGTCCAGGCAACGTAATCGCGCAGCGCCGCCGCGCTTTCCCTGCCGCGCAGCAGGCCAAGGCTGAAATCGTCGTTGCCGAGCACGGTGAGCGCGGCTTTGTCGATGATCGGGATGTCGGCGAGCTCGAGATGTGCCTGCAATGCCTGGTGCGGCAGCACCGCGGGCTCGACCACCGTAGTGAAGCCCATGGCGGCGTAGAGACGTCCGGTCTCGCTGGTATTCCACGCGCCGCGCGGCTGCGGCACATGGCCCGGATGCGAGAAATCGGATGCGGTGCGCTGCTCGGGCAGCAGCAGGCGGCCGAGATTCTCGTTGTTGCCGGCGATGTGGGAGTGGATGTCGATGGCGCCGGCCATGACGATCTTGCCGCTGACATCGTGCGTCTCGTCGGCCTTGGCGCCGGCTGGCGGCGCGATGATGCGGCCGTCGCGCAGCCACACGTCGCCGACGCCGTCGCGGCCGTTGGCCGGATCGATCACATGGCCGCCGGCAAGACGGGTCAGCATGGCTGGTCCGCCGGCAGGGCTGCGGCGATTCGGTTGACGGCGTCCGCAACGGAGATGGCGTTGGTCGGCTGACGCGCCTTGACAGGCGCGAGCGTGCCGGTCGCTGCCAGGTGCTCGACCGCGTCATGGTCGATGCCGGGCCTGCCAACCGTGATGGCGACCTTGGGCGGCCGGCGGAAGCCGTCCGACGCATGCGTAAGCGCAATAGTCGGGACGTCGCGCGTCCAGGCCGGCGTCATGGTGCGGTACGCGGAGATCCACAGCGCGCAATCGGCCTCGCCGCTGTCGATGAGGCGGGCGGCATCGAAGCGCCAGGGATCGTGTTCGGGCGCATGGCGGCCGAAGCCGGTGCGCAAGGGGAAGCCGGCCAGCCACCCGCTCACCTGCTGCACCGCCGCGCCATTGTCGGGCGGCATCAGCGGCAGTCCGGTGAAGCGCGTCGCCGCGTTCAGGTCCTTCACCAGCCCGCACAGCATTTCGAGCGCGAGTGCATCCTGTTCAGCGGCCGACCAGACCGCGACGCCGAAGCGCGCCTGTTTCAGATCGGCTGCGAGTGCATCGAGCGCTTGCGCGGCAATCGGCGTTTCTCCAACCGGACGGTCCGCGCAGCGTGCCCGCAAAGCGGCGAGCAGCACCGGCAGATCGGCGGGATCGTTGCCGACGGTTTCGATGTCGGCGCCGACATTGCCGCTGCCGTCGCCCGGGCAGAGCCAGACGATCCGCCGCTTGCCGCCGTCCGGCCTGGTGAACAGGCGCGCGGGCAGCTCGGGCCAGGCTTGCAGCAGCCCGGAACCGACCAGCAACAGGAGATCGGCGCGCAGCCGCGCCTCGTTCGGCGTCGTCACCATCATGCCGGCCTGCCGCATCACGGCGAGATCGCGCAGCAGCGCGGCGCTGTGCATGTGGTCGACGGCGCTGCCCAGGCGCTCGGCCAATGCGATCGCGGCGCGCGCGCCCGCCACGTCGGTACCGAGCCCGGCGATGACTGGCATGCGGCTCGCGCGCAGCAGCCTGGCCGCTTCCGCGACCGCGTCCTCAAGCGTTGCCGGATTGCCCCGAACCCAGGCGTCAGCCATCCCGCTCCTCCTCGCCCGGCGTGATTAGGTCGGGTGCGTGTGCGTGTCCAGCGCGGGTTACGCGTCGTATTTGATATAGGCGAAGCGGGCATCCTTCTCGGGCGTGCCTTCGAGCGCGCCGCCCTCCTTGGCCGGCTGCCACTGGATCACGTCCTCGATCTTCTTCGCCAGTTCGAAATCCTTGTCGGTAATGCCCTTGGCGGAATGGTTCTGCAGGCGCACCTCGACCCATGCATAGGAGGCGGTGATGTCGGGATGATGGAACGCCGCTTCTGCCAGATGGCCGACAGTGTTGATCACCATCAGCGTGCCTTTCCAGCTGTTGGTACGGTACTTGCGGCGAATCCAGCCGTTCTCGAACCACCAGTGCGGCAGATCGCGCGCCAATCGCGCTTTGATCTCTTCCTCCGTATAGGTGCGTTCTTTCGCTTCGGTCGTCATGATGAGCAACCTTTCTCGCAGCGCCTTGCGTCTCCCCCCGATTGCCAAGCAAGTCCAGGTGCCGCAGTCTAGTCACGGATTTCGTTTCGACAACCCGTTCACCTCCGCCAAGCTCGGGAGCGCGCGTTTCATGTCCGGGTCGAACAGCGTTTCCGTCAGCGTTCCGGCCCGCTTGCACTTCGGGTTCCTCGACCTCAACGGCGGGCTCGGCCGCCGCTTCGGCAGCATCGGCGTCGCGGTAAGCGGCTTGCGCACGCGCATCGCATTGGCGCCGGCGCGCCAGCTTCAGGTCAACGGCCCCGACAGCGCGCGCGCCCGCCGCTATGTCGAAACGCTATGCGACGCGCTCGGGCTGCGCGGCGGCTGCCGCGTCGACATCGTCGAAGCGATCCCCAGCCATGCCGGTCTCGGCTCCGGCACCCAGCTTGCCATCGCGCTCGCCGCCGGCATTCGCCGGCTCAACGGTCTGCCGCTCGACATACGCGGCGACGCCGTGCGGTTGGGACGCGGTGGGCGATCCGGTATCGGCATCGGCGTGTTCGATGCCGGCGGCGTCGTGGTCGACGGCGGACGCGGCGACGGCGCCCGCGCCGCGCCCATCGTCAGCCGCATATCGTTCCCCGAAGCTTGGCGGATTCTGCTGGTGCTCGACCGCGCGCGCACCGGCGTGCATGGCGACGACGAGAGCGTGGCCTTTGCCCGGCTGCCCCTGTTTCCGGCTTCCGACGCTGCGCACATCTGCCGTCTCGTGCTGATGCAGGCGCTGCCGGCGCTGGCCGAGGCCGATCTCCCCGCTTTCGCCGCGGCGATCGAGGAGATGCAGCGCATGCTCGGCGCCTATTTTGCGCCGCTGCAAGGCGGCGCGCCCTTCGCAAGCCCGGACGTCGCCGCCGCACTGCAACTGCTCGAAAGCGAAGGCGCGCTCGGCATCGGGCAGAGCTCCTGGGGCCCGACCGGCTTCGCCTTCGTGCCCACGCGCGAGCAGGCGGAGCGGCTCGTCGCGTTGGCGCGCAATCATCCGCGTTGCCGGAGTCTGGAAATCCGCTCT
>JARRNI010000541.1:0-5219 GCA_037385125.1 Pseudolabrys sp. | reverse complement strand
TCGCGTTCGAGAAGAATCAGGGGTGTCAGGTCGGTAAAAGCTAAGACAACGGTGTTCTAGCCGGCAAGGGATTGATCCTTGGGCACGATCGCTGGGTTGTCGATCTCGGCCTCCAGCGGGTAACCGCGCTCTGCCAGCTCCGCAGGGCTCAGTCCGAGAGCCTCGAGGGCCTTCGAATTGAAAACCAATCGGCCGGTGGTACGATCTCGGACGAACAGGCTCACTTCATCCGCTTCAATCTTCATGACGCCTTAATTTTTTGCGGCAGTTGGGCATGGATCCAGGCGGGATAAACCGTATATCAAGTGTGGCTATTTGATGGCCTTCAATATCGATCCCGAGTCGGCCCTGTTCGCTGCAGTTGCTGGCCTGCGCAGCCCATGAGCTCGTTTCCTCAAGGATCGCTCATAGAAAACGAACGTTGCAGAGCGGGTTAGCTCCTGGAAGAGCAAGACGGAGCGACCGTCGCTCGGCGAGGTGAACATCAGCATCGACCGAATTCATCAACGAGAATGGCGGTGGCCCCGGGGTGCGACTGCACAAGAACCCGCAGCAAAAACCAACCACATAGCGATCGGGCCCGCTGGGCTCCATTAAGCATCTGAAGAAATGGAAGAGACCGCCAACCGCGGCGGCCTCCATTTTTTGCGAAGCAGCGGCGATTAGAACGCGCGATGCCATGCTGCTTGGGTTAACTGGTCTGCGCGCATTTTTGCATCGCCGAAAAACTCGGCGGTTGGCTTGTTTCGGATGGGCCTTGGTTCATGTGGCCGCCACTATTTTGATCGCGTGAGTGCCGGCGTGCCAATGCGATCTCTCGCGTTGCGGTAGCTGTACTTCACGAACTGATCCAACGGCACCGGTATGACCCGCGCCCTTTTCCCGTTCGACACTTCGAGCTTGTAGGCGATGCGCTGGGCCCGCACGGGACGACCCTGTGCGTCCCTTTCCGTCACTTTCGCGCCGTCTGGCGTGAAGCGCTGGAGTGACCCGTCCCGGAAGCGGTTCCAGCCGAGAAGCCGGCCCGAGGCGTCGTACTTATAACAGTCTCGCCAGTCGCGCGCCGGAAATATGAGCGGGTCGACGTAACGTTCCCGATAGCCGGGCTTGTCATAGTCGATGCACTTGATCCGGTGATCGGCATCGTATGTCCGCGCCTGATCGCCAGGAAAGAGAAACGTCACGAAGGACGGCGCGGACAGCCATTTGCCGTTGTCGGCGAACACCCCGATATCGACCCGGTCCGTCGTCAGCGTAGCGCCGGGGAAGACCGGGTGGCGTTCATGCCAGGGTACGCGTATCTCCGCGCTTGATCTTGATCCGGTCCGCATCGCCGCTGAGGACCACCCAGCGGAACCTCAGCGGGCGGCCGTTCGGGTCGTGGGTCTTTTCGGCTGACACCACGAGCCGATTCCAGTAGTGCGACGACCGCACGATCCGGGCGATGGCACCGGGGGTGTCGAATAGGGTCTCGTTCATGGCGGGCGGTCCGAAGTAATCGATGCCGGGCCTGACCTTGTCGTCCTCGACAACGGCTAGATGCACTGGCGGCGGCACCTCGTCGGCGTTGAGACCGTTGGCGAGATTGACCAACTTCGAAAGATCGATTTCCTTCGCCGAGAAGACCGAGGGGTGGGCCCGTCGGTCGCCATTCCCACTATCGTGATCATGGTGCGCGGGATACACGTAGACGTGGTTGTTGAGATATTGCAGGTATGCCGCCAAGATCAGGTTGGGCGTCGTCAGGATCAGCCGGGCGTCGCTACGCCACGCTAGTCCATGGGTAATCGCGGTCGATGAATTGCCGAAGGTAATCGAATTGAAGAGAAAACCGGGGTTGACGCCGTAGTCGAGCCCGACCGCCTTCGCCGCGGCTCCATATTCGATATGACTTACCTGCGGCATCACATTCCACCCGAAGTCCGAGTGGCCACGATCCCGATTGTCGTAGAGATCGCCATGGTCGCCGGCAGCCTTCCCCGCCCGGAACAGATCGTTCAGCCTCACCGCGAAAGGCTTCTTGCCGATGTGCACGGTATTCGACGACGGCTTCGGCGGGAATTCGAAACGACTGACGAGAAAGGCGCCGCCGCCCTCCAGGCGCGTGTTCGACTTTTCCACCCGGGCACGGCGGCCGACGACACGCGCCGGAGACGGGGGCACTTTCGCCTGCGCAGCCTTCGCCGCCGCCACCGCGTCCACCTTCGCCAAGAGCGTCTTGAAGCGCGGCCGGCCGCGAAGCGATTCCAGGTCGGGATCGCGCTCGAAGACCGTCTTATTTGAGAACCCGAGATCGATCGCCGTTTTGAGATTGTCGAGCGCGGCGTTCGTCATTCCCAGGCGCGCCTGCGCGGCGGCGAGGTTGTAGCGGTAGAGCGACGACTGCGGAAACTTCTCCGCCAGCGCCCGCAGCGCGCGCTCGGCGGCGCCATACTCGCGCTTGGCAAAAAGCCTCAGGATCGGCCGCATCAGCGTCCGTTCGAGCGACCCTTCCACAAAGGCCTGAAAGACGTTGCGCGGCGACGGCTTTCCGGTAGCAGCCGCATCGGCAGGCTTCCTCTCGTGCGCGGCCTCAGCCCATGAGGACGCACCGACCACCGCCATACCGGCCGCTAGCAATACCGCTGTGGCAAGCGTCTGCGATATGCGGCCACTGATGCCAGCCATGCGCCCTCGACAATCCTTGAGTCCGATACGCCGGGCGATAACACAGATCAGAGGCTATGGCGCGAAGACGCCCTCCTGATCAGATATTACATGTATTTGGCAGGACGAAGCCAAATTCTCCAGCCCTTTCAATGGGCGCTGACGGAACGTCATGCAAAGTGGCGCGCATGAGTGTCTGCCGGCGTCGAATTCATCGACGAAAATGGCGGTGGGCAGGGGGCCCGTCTGCGCAAGCGTCAGCGGGCCAAACAGTCAAAATGAGACAGTAATTCGCCCTTGCAGTATGCGGGATAGCAGCGGATGCAGAAATTCCTCGACTAGGCTGAAATGGAAGAGGCCGCCAACTCGCGATCAGATCGCGCGGTACCACCTTATCCTTCGCACTTGCGCGTTGCCCAGCTTGTGCTAATATGTACACAAATAACTACAATGGATATTATAGCATGTCCTCGACGACCCTTAGTGTTCGCATTGAACCGGCCATCAAGAAACGGCTCGAGAAACTAGCCAAGAGCACCGGGCGAAGCCGATCATTCCTCGCTGCCGAGGCGATAAATGAGTACTTGGACTTGAACGAGTGGCAGGTCGCCGGCATTCGGAGAGCCATGGCTTCGCTCGACCGCGGCGAGGGGGTTCCACATAAGCGGCTCAAAGAGTGGGTTAGCTCGTGGAATAGCAAGAAAGAGCGACCGGCTCCCAAACGCTCGGCGATATGAACATCAGTATCCTGTGGTCGCCAGAGGCAATCGAAGACCTGAGCGCGCTTCGAGCCTACATCGCGCAAGAAAACCCGTCTGCCGCGCGAGAGGTAGTCCTTCACATCATGCATAGCATCGAATTACTTCCGGACAATCCGCAGATGGGCCGCCCCGGCCGCGTGCCAGGCACCCGTGAGCTCGTTATCCCAAAGACGTCATTCATCGTTCCTTATCGAGTGCAGCGAAACGTCATTCAAGTTTTGCGCATCTATCATGGGGCGCGCCGGTGGCCTGAAAGCCTTTAGCGGCCCGCATGCTGAAGAAGCAGGGATGACCTGGGCGCGCGACTGCTGCCACTCGGCGATACGTGCCTGGATGACAACCAGCTAGCTCAACGAGAGCCGTTCGGCGGTGCAAACCGTGCCATTTGGCGACAAAAGCCGGACTCATCGGTTATTTCAGGGGACGCTGGACGCTCGGCGTGCGTCTTCGAAAGGCGTTCCCGCGGCCGACGGGATTGAGCAATAGCGATCGCCACCGAATACAGGCAGAGGGCAAATCGAAACCATGCTCGCCTTTTGCACGCAAGAACTTCACGATCACGAGCCATCGCCAAGGAAGCTTGCGCGGGTCGCCGACGGCCCTTTGGTTCGCGCCAGCGGCGTATAATTCATGGCGAATCTCTAGTGTGGCTATTTATGGCTGCATTCCCGCACACCCTAGCGGGTGCCCTTTCAGGCGCGGGCGTGATCAGTACGGGTGCCTCTGCGGTCCAACCAAATCCATGTCGATCGCGACGCGGGTCGGTTTGGGATTCGGCTTAAGCTTTACGGTCGTCGAGCCCTCGTGGCCGCAGTAAAGGGTGGAGCGCTTGATCCACTGTTTAAATTCTGTTTCACGGCGAAGGGCGCTTCGGATGCGCAGGCCGAAGTACCCAGTGTTGGTGTTGACGAAGCCCGGGCTTATCCCTCGGTGGCGACCATGACCATGAATCAACGTGAGCTCGGGCGCGCCGGTCTCCCACGCTTCACGGACGAGCGCTGCCAGATCGATGTCGTCAGGGTGATACCCGTGCAGGTCGACGTCCATCTGTAACTCCAAAAATTGCAAGCAGCGCGATCTTATACCAATTCTCATTGATCAAAATCTGTGCGCCCATTGTCGTAGATCCGCCACGGCAGCGTTGCTTGCGGCGTGGAACACGCCCGTCAATCAACCCGCCTCAATGGCTTTGATGTGGTGTTTGAGGAACGTTCGGCTTGATAACTTCATTGACAAAAAGGGCCGTGCGACTGCGCAAAAACCCCAGCAAAAACCAACCTAATAGCGGACTGCGCGAGTTGACTTTAGGCTAAAATGGTATATATCATGCAGTATATACTATCCCCTCGCTAATAGGAACGCCCACTTTGTCGCAAACCGGACTCGCCAAGTTGTTCAAGCACGGCCGCAGCCAAGCCGTCCGCCTGCCCAAGGCATTCCGTTTGCCGGGTGTAGAGGTACGTGTGCGCCGTATCGGCCGTGCAGTGCTGTTAGAGCCGATCGAAACCGATAGCGCGAACATCAAAGCTGTATTTGATGAAATCGATCGCCTCGGCAGTCACGACTTCCTGCCCGAAGGGCGCCCCGAACAGCCGCCGATGCCGCGCACGCATGTCGTGCTTGATTAATGATTTGCCTCGACACCAATGCAATCATTGGCGCGATCAACCGACGTGTGCTGCACGTACGTGAACATCTCGAACAGGCACTGATCGATGGCATTACCATCGGTGTTCCAGTGATTGCGCTTTATGAGATTTGGTACGGAATCAACAAGAGTGCACGCCGAGAGCAAAACGAGTTGGCGTTGAA
>JARRNI010000540.1:0-4380 GCA_037385125.1 Pseudolabrys sp. | reverse complement strand
ACGTCGTTGAGGCTGAAGCTCGCGCTCAGGTACCAGAGTCCGACGATCAGAAAGCAGGTTGCCACCAGGTGTGGGAAGAAGGCGGGGTCGTGCCCGTTCGACTGCTGGCCGAACAGCTCCGGCGGCCGCTCGACCTCGCTCGGGATGACGGCGAACAGGAAGATGGAGAACAGCACGCAGCCGGCGGCGAGGACCGTGTTGAAATTGATCCTGACGCCGCGCTGCGGTGGACGTTCCGCCTCGGTGCTCACGCTCGTTTCCTCCCCAGGACCGCCGGTTGTCCGGCTCAGCGCGCCACTTGGCGCGGCTTATCGATATCCTGGGACTTCATACCAGCTTTCGCGGGCGCGCGCCCGGCTGGCAGGCGTGCGGGCTGTTTTTCACGGCCCGCGATGCGGATCAGTCGCCGCGACGGACGACGGCCCAGCCGGCGACGGCCGCCGCCAGCACCAGCACGGCGACGGCCGTGTAGGCCAAAGTGCCCGACCAGTCGGCGCCGTGCGACACCGCGTAGTCGAGCAGGAACGGGATCGGGAACAGGAAGAAGACGATGGTGCGAAGAACGAGACCGAGTGTGTCCATGGAGACGGATGGTCCGCGTTGGCCGGAAGATGGCGTGGCTAACTCTCGTAGCGGGTGTTGCCGCGCCGGGTGGTATCAAGCGGCAGCTCCATGAACACCGGCTGATGGGCGCGCTGCGAGCAGGCCTGCCGCGGGCACAGGTGGCAGTTGATGCCGATCGGACTGAAGCGCAATTGCTCGTCGATCTTGAACGAGGACGCGTAGCGCAGCTTGCTCACGAAGGTGGCGAAATTGGCGGCCGGGCGTTCCGCCGTGCGGCTGATGGTGAAGAACCGCTCGCCCTCAGGCAGCTCGACGAACTGCGGGAGGATGACGCCCGGCGTGCGGAACGCCATGTGGATGTTCCACACCGGACAGGCGCCGCCGTATTCGGCGAGCTGGAAGGACGTCGAGTTAAAGCGCTTGGTGACGTTGCCGGCCTTGTCGACCCGCAGAAAGAAGAAGGGCACGCCCTGCGCGCCGGGCCGCTGCAGGGTGGTGAGACGGTGACAGGCCTGCTCGAACGACACACCGAAGTGTGCGGCAATCCGGTCGATATCGTAAGCGGTGTTCTCGGCCGCCTGCAGGAACGGCTCATAGGGCATGAGAAAGGCGGCGGCGAAGTAGTTGGCGAGCTCGACCTGGCAGCGCGCAAGGCTGGTGCCTTCCGTTATGCCGCTCTCCGCCGTCAGCTTCTCCAACAGATGCGGCAGCTCGACCAGGCACAGCACGTGTGCAAGCTGGAAGACTTGGTTGACGTGGTCGAGCGCCTCCGACAGATGAATGATCCGCGCATCCCGGTCGTAGACGCGCAGCGCCTGCGTCATCTCCTCGACCGGGCGCCGCTTCACCCGGATGCCGTGCGCGCTGAGCAGGCGCGCCTTTAGCTTGGCATAGACATCGTCTGGCTCGCAGCGCTCCGCCACGCGCAGCTTTTCGGCGGCGACTTCGAGCGCATGGAAATAATTGGAATGGTCGCGGAAGAAGTCGTGGATGACCGCTTCCGCCGAGGTCGTCAGCAGGCCCTGCGGCCCGTCGCCTCCGCCCTGGCGCATGATGCGTTCGAGCGTCGTGCGATGGATGCCGTAAAGATGGAGAAACTGCTCCACCAGCCGCGGCGCATGATCGATGGCCGCGCGTAATTCCTGAAGGTCCGGCGCGCCATCCGCAAACATCGGGTCCTTCACGGCGCTGCGCAGCTCGGCGAGCAGATTGGAGGTTTCGTCGCTAACGATGTCGCGCCAATCGACCCCATAGGTGTCGGCGAGCCCCATCAGCAGCCGCACCGACAGACTGCGCTGGTTGTTCTCGAGCAGATTCACGTAGCCGGGACTGACGCCCAGCGCCTTGGCCATCTCGGCCTGGGTCTGTTTGCGCTCGCGCCGGAGCTGCCGAAGCTGCGGGCCGATAAAGGTTTTTGCCATGGCACCCACGAAATTTACAACACAACACATTTTTGCATTTTGTATGCAGACCTGCAACACATAAACCCTGTTTGCAATGCACCATGCCGCCTGCCGATGTTATCTCCATGCCTGACAAGGGCGGTCCCGCGAAGGCCGCAAGCGAGAGGGGAGCGGACAAGGAGTGCAACCATGGCTTATCGGGCTCTAATCCTCGGCGCCTCCTACGGCTCGCTGTTCGGCACCAAGTGCCTGATGGCCGGGAACGACGTCACCCTGGTCTGCCGCCGGGCGACCGCCGATCTCATCAAGGCCAACGGTACGACGGTGCGCATCCGGCTGAAAGGCGAGGACGCGCCGCGCGCGATCCATTCCGCCGCGCTGCCCGGCCGAGTCACGGCCGCGACGCCCGAGAATGTGGATCCGGCCGGCTACGACCTGGTCGTGCTGGCGATGCAGGAGCCGCAGTATCTCAATCACACGATCCGCACGCTTCTGACCCGTATTGCGCTGGCGCGGGTTCCCTGCCTGTCGCTGATGAACATGCCGCCGCTGCCCTATCTGAAGCGGATTCCCACTATCGACGCGGCCGCCGCTGAAGCGGCCTATGCCAAGGCGGATGTCTGGGCGCGCTTCGATCCCGATTTGGTGACGCTGTGCTCGCCCGATCCGCAGGCGGCGCGTCCGCCCGACGAGCCGAGCAATGTGCTCAACGTCAATCTGGCGACCAACTTCAAGGCGGCCGCCTTCGCCGCGCCGGAGCATAACGCGGTGCTCACCGCGCTTGCCGACGGCATCGACGGTGTGCGCCTCGACGGACACGAGGTGCCGGTCAAGCTGCGCGTGCACGACTCGCTGTTTGTGCCCTTCGCCAAGTGGGCCATGCTCCTCACCGGCAACTACCGCTGCGTGACCGCGGGGGCGCCGATCTCGATCCGCGACGCGGTGCACGGAGACGTCGCGCTGTCGCGCGAAATCTATGCCGCCGTCGAAGAGATCGTGCTGCGCATCGGCGGACAATGCGGCGACCTGGTTCCGTTCGACAAGTATGCGGCGGCGGCGGAACGGCTGATCAATCCGTCGTCGGCCGCGCGCGCGATCGCGGCCGGCGTGCCGCTCGCCGAACGGGTCGACAAGCTGGTGCGGCTCATCGGCCGCCAGCACGGGATCACCCATCCGGCGATCGACCGCACGGTGGCACTGGTCGACGGAAAGATCGAACAGAACCGCCGCTGCGCCGCCTGACGCAAACCGGTTTTGCGCTTCCGGACTGCGGCGTGGCTTTGGCCGCGCCGATGCCGAAATGACCAGCCGTGCCGCGCTCGGCTCTCAATCGCGATCGTCGATCAAGACACGACACAAGGAGATTTCCAATGCCAGGCTTCAAAGGACTTTTTGTCCCCGGACCGACCAACATGCCGTTCGAGATTCGCCAGGCGATGGACGTGCCGCTCGAGGACCACCGCGCCCCCGACTATCCGCAGTTCATCCTGCCCTTGCTGACCGAGGTGAAGAAGGTCTTCCAGAGCCGCAACGGCCACGTCTTTCTGTTCCCCGGCTCGGGAACCGGCGGCTGGGAATCCGCGATCGCCAACACGCTGTCGCCGGGCGACAAGGTGCTGGCCTCGGTCTTTGGCCAGTTCTCCCTGCTCTGGGTCGACCTCTGCCAGCGCTTCGGGCTCGCGGTTGACGCGATCGATGTCGAATGGGGCAGGGGCGTGCCGCTCGATGAATACCGGGCCAAGCTCGAAGCCGACAAAAGCCATGAGATCAAGGCGGTGCTGGTCACCCACAACGAGACCGCGACCGGCGTCACCTCCGACGTCGCCGGCGTGCGCCGCATTCTCGACGATCTCGGCCATCCGGCGCTGCTGTTCGTCGACGGCGTCAGCTCGGTCGCCTCGATCGACTTCCGCATGGACGAGTGGGGCGTCGATATCGCCGTCGCCGGCTCGCAGAAGGGCTTCATGATGCCCACGGGTCTTACCATCGTCTGCGTCAGCGAGAAGGCGCTCAAGGCCGGCGCGACCGCCAAGCTGCCGCGCTGCTTCTTCGACTATGCCGACATGGCCAAGAACAACGCGCTCGGCTATTTCCCCTACACCCCGGCGGCGACGCTGCTGCGGGGCCTGCGCGCCTCGGTCGATCTGCTGCTGAAGGAAGGCCTGGACAACGTGTTCGCGCGCCACCACCGCCTCGCCGGCGCAGTGCGCGCCGCGGTCGACGCTTGGGGCCTGCGCAACTGCGCGCAGGCGCCGCTCTGGTATTCCGACACGGTCACCGCGGTCGTGGTGCCGGAGGGCGTCGACGCCAATGACGTGATCAAGACCGCCTACCATCGCTACGATCTCTCGCTCGGCGGCGGGCTCAACAAGGTGGCCGGCAAGGTGTTCCGCATCGGCCATCTGGGCTGGCT
>JARRNI010000539.1:0-3584 GCA_037385125.1 Pseudolabrys sp. | reverse complement strand
AGACCTCCTTTTGCTGCGTTCCATCGAACGGATGCGGTGAGTCATTAGCGACGCGGTTTTTATTGAGACGCCAAGCGCATCGTGTAGCTCCTTGGCGCTAACGTCCATCGGACTTGATGTTAGTAGAAAAATGGCTTGAAGCCAGATGCGTAGTGGGATGGGAGACGATTCAAAAATTGTTCCAATCCTCACGGTGAAGGGCTTGCGGCAACGGTAGCATTTGTAAGTGCCGGTCCGCGTACTTTTGCCGCGCATTTTGGAAATGCGCTCGGCTGAGCCACAATGTGGGCAAACCGGGCCTTGTGGCCAAGCGCATGCTTCGACATATGTGTAGGCCGCTTTTTCGTCGAGAAAGTGCCTGTGTCTGGGAAGTGGATACATACCAGCCAATGTTGCCGACCATTGGGGGATGTCAAACAGATTGGGTACGTTATGTACAGGATTTGTTCTTCCAGCGCGCCAAATAGCTGAGCAAAATCAGTATGATGGAAATGTCGGCTATATGGGGCCGGGGCTGGCGCTGGCCACGCTCGGCCAGCAGGCGGCGGTGCCGGTGGCGCTGATCTTCTGCCTTCGACAACATCATCCTGTTCACCATGGTGCCATTCCTGATGGCGCTGTCGCAGCCGCGGCCGCTGAGCGTGCCGGCCATCGCGCTCGAAGTCGTCAAGCGCGTCGCCGGCCATCCGCTCATCATCGCCAGCGCGCTCGGCGTGCTGTCGGCGGCTTTGCATTTCGAGCTGCCGGTGGCGCTCGGCCGGCTGATGCAGTTCCTGCAAAATGCGGCGCGCCCTGCGCGCTGTTCGCGCTCGGCGTTACGGTGGCGCTCAGGCCGCTGAAGAAGATGCCGTGGGAAGTGCCGCCGCTCGTCGGCGTGAAGCTCATGCTGCACCCGGTGTTGTTGTTCCTGCTGCTGTCGATATTGGGGCCGTTCGACCGGGTCTGGGTCGATACCGCGGTGCTGATGGCCGCGCTGCCACCGGCGCTCAATGTGTTCCTGTTTGCGCGCCAGTACGATGCCTGGGTGGAGCAGGCATCCAGCGCGGTGCTGATCGGCACGCTGGTGTCGGTGGTGACGCTGACCTCGGTGATGTGGATGGTGAAGTCAGGTGCGCGCTGCCGCCGCTGCTATTCCGCTAAAGCGCCTCGCCGCGCATCAGCTTCGGCTGCGCGGCGCGCGGCTCCACGCCTTCGCGTATAAGCGCGCGCCGCAAGGGGCCGATGCGCTTGAGCATATAGAGGCCGAGGCCACGCGCGCCCTGTGCCGGCAGGAAATCAGTGAGCAGCGTACGGTTGAGCAGGTCGACGGCGAGCGTGCGGCTGCCGACATCGGCGCGGCGCATGCGGTCGTATTGGGCGAGCGCATTGATGGCGCCGATGTCGCGGCGGGCACGCAAGGCCCCGGCGGCGATCTCGCCGATAGTGGCCGCGTCGCGCAGGCCCAGATTGAGCCCCTGCGCGCCGATGGGCGGGATCACATGGGCAGCCTCGCCGACCAGCGCGATGTGGTGCGCGGCGAAGCGGCGCGCCCTGACCCGGGTGAGCGGAAAGCGCCCGCGCCCGGGCTCCACCTCGATCCTGCCGAGGATCGAATGGGAGGCGCGCTCGATCTCGTCGGACAATTCCGCGTCGTCGAGCGCGATAAGGTCGTCGGCATCGAGCGGATCGAGCACCCAGACCAGGCTGGAGCGGTTGCCCGGCAGCGGCACCAGGGTGAACGGACCGCTCGACGTGTGGAACTCGGTCGAGATGTCGCGATGCGGGCGGCTGTGGCGCATGCTCACCGTCAGTGCGACCTGCGGATATTTGTGCGTCTCCACGCCGATGCCGGCGGCAGCGCGGCAGAGCGAGCGGCGCCCGTCGGCGCCGACCACCAGCGGCGCGGCAAGCGTCTCGCCGCTTTTGAGCGCGAGCAGCACCGCGCGTGCGCCAGGCGCGAGGTCGAGAACCTCGTCCTCGATCCGGCGCAGATGGGGTAGGGCGCCGGCGCGGCGCTCGAGTGCCGCGACCAGGTGGCGGTTCTCGATATTGTGGCCGAAGGCGTCGAGCCCGATTTCCTCCGCCTCGAACTTCACTTCCGGCGCGCGCCAGAGCCGGCCGGTGTCGTCGACGATGCGCATGGTCTTGAGCGGGGCGGCTTTGTCGGCGCAGAGTTCCCAGACGCCGAGGGTGGCAAGCGCAGTGACGGAACCGGCGAGCAGGGCGGTGGTGCGGTTGTCGCCGGCCGCCGGGCGGCGGCCGACTAGCACGGCCTCGATGCCGCCGGCGGCCAGCGTGATGGCCGCGGTCAGGCCGGCCGGGCCGGCGCCCACCACGATGGCGCTCTGCCGCCTGTCTTTGTCCGACATCAAAACCTTCCGCTCCCTCCGGCCGTAAACGCAATAGCATGGCGGGACCACCGCATGGAACTTTGCGGCTATCCGGCCCCTGGCGCCGACATCGCGCCACTGTGAAGAATACCGCATGAGCAAGACCGCCGACCACGATTTCAGCCATCTGCCGGGCGCCGCAGGCCAGCTGGCCGCACTTTTCGCGCGGCCGAAATGGCTGGCGGTGGCCTGCGTGGTGGCGCTGACCGCGCTCGGCTGGGTCTATCTGGCGCTGCTGATCGGCCATATTGGCGGCACGATGCGCGCGCTCGGCCCCGGCATGGGCGCGCTCGACCTCGTGCCGCGCACCATTACCGTGCTGTGCCGGCCGACCTTCGGGCTGGCCATGCCGGTCGGGACGTGGGATGCGAGCGCATTCCTGGTGGTGGCGCTGATGTGGGCCGCCATGGTGCTGGCTATGATGCTGCCGAGCGCCGGGCCGATGATCCTCACCTATGCCGAGATCGCCGAGACCGCGGCGCGCAAGGGCGAAAAGATCGTTTCGCCCTTGGCAATCGCCGCCGGCTACGCGGTGGTCTGGCTCGGCTTCGCCGCCGCCGCCACGCTCGCGCAATTCGTCTTCACCCGCGCCGCGCTGATGGATGACGGCATGGCCTCGGCCAGCGGGCTGTTTTCCGGCGCCATCTTCATCGCCGCCGGCATCTACCAGTTTTCCGCGCTCAAGCACGCCTGCCTGACGCAATGCCGCAAGCCGTTTCCCTTTTTCTTCGCCCATTGGGAAACCAGCACACGCGGCGTGCTCCGGCTCGGCGTGACGCAGGGGCTTTACTGCCTCGGCTGCTGCTGGGCGATGATGGCGGTGATGTTTGCGGTCGGCGCGATGAACGTGGTGTGGATGGCCGGGCTTGGCGTCGTGATGACGCTGGAAAAGATGGTCAGCGGCAACCGTCTCACTTATGCGCTGGGCGTCCTTCTGATTGCAGCCGGCATCGCCTTCGTGGCGGTCGCCTTCGCGGCCCATTGGCCGGCGGCCTGAATTTAGGCTAGTGCTTAAATCAACATAAATGGGAATGACGCCTTGACCGAAGCCTGGACCTTGAAGGGCGAGATGGCCCTGTCGTGCAGCTGCACGGTATTCTGCCCCTGCGTGATCTCGCTCGGCAACCATCCGCCGACCGAGGACCGCTGCCAGACCTGGGCGGGCTTCCGCATCGACGAGGGACATTTCGGCGACGTCGATCTGTCGGGCCGCAA
>JARRNI010000538.1:0-3590 GCA_037385125.1 Pseudolabrys sp. | reverse complement strand
CGACTGGACGCCGGTTGCCGGGCGGCCCGACCTGTTCCCGGAAGACATCGACAAGCGCGATCCCTGGCAGTTCAAGAACGTGCTGGTGCGCTGATCCGCGCGGCGGCGCTTTCTATTTCTTCGGCGCTTCCTGCTTCTTGCCGTCGCCGCGCTGCGGCGGCTGGCCATGCTGCTTTGATGGCGGCGATTGCCGTTGCGGCTGCGGCCTCGCCCCCTGCGGCACGCGCTGCTGTGGCGCCTGCCGGGCTTGCGGCGGACGCGACGGCGGCCGCGTGACTTGCGGATGCGGCGCCGGCCGCACGACCGGCGGCTGCGGCCGCGCAGGCGTTGGATGCGAAGGACGCTGCGGCTGCGCCGGCGGCGTCACCCTGCGCGGCTGCGGCGCCTGCGTCCGCGGCGGCGTCGGCTGCGCCGGCTGCTGCACGCGCGGCGGCGGCGTTTGCGGCTGACGCGGCGCGTGCATCTGCGGCGCGCGTTGCGGCTGTTGCGGGGGCGCGTGTTGCGGCTGTTGCGGCGGGGCCTGGATCTGCGGCTGCTGCTGCCGCCGTTGCGGCTGCTGCAACGGCTGCACCGCCGGCGCCCCTTGCGCCGCCCGCGGCGGATGACTGCCGAGGCGGCCGCGCTCACTCTGGCCGAGCGGCTGCGGAGTCCTGGACGCCGGAGCGGGCTTAATGGTCGTGCGGGTCGGCTGCACGGCGAGCGCGCGCGGCCTCTGCCCGCGCTGCGCGCGCGCCTGCTGCGGGCTGATGCGCACGGCGCCTTGCACGCCCTGTGTACCGGTCAGCACATGCGGGCTGACGCGATAAGTCGGCAGCGCGCGGCCCAGCCGTCGCGCGACGAAGGCCGGCGAGATGCCCGGATTCACCGCGGCGCGCCCGCGATGATAACGCAGCGTGCGGTTGATCACGTGGCTGCGGTGGAAGACGTAAGCGCGCCGCGACGGCCGCAGCAGATAGGGATGCAGCCGGCGCGCGGTGAGGAAGCGCGGCGGCACGAAGATCCAGTAGGCCGGCTCCACGTCGTAGACGACGATCAGTTCGTCCGGCGGCAGCGGCGCCCAGCCGACATAGCCGCTGCCGTAGCGCCAATCGACCCAGGCCGGCGCCCATTCGTCGTCCGGCACCCAGAACCAGCCCAGCCGGCGGTCATGCGCCCAGCGGCCGTAGTGATAGACGATCCAGCCCCACTCCTCTTCCTCCGGATCGGAAATCCAGTACCAGCCCCACTCGTCGGTATAGACCCAGTGGCCGTAGAGATAGGGCTGCCATTCCGGCGGCACGTCGTCGGGCACCCAGACCTCGCCCCAGCGCGGATCGCGCTGCCAATGGCCATAAGGCGCGAGCGCTTCCTGGAATTCGGCCGAAACCTGCGCTTGCGCCGGCGTGGCGGCGGGAGCGACCGGCAGGATCAAGCCGGCGGCGGCCAGCGCGAGACTGGCGAAAATACCGAACAGCAGGCGGCGCCATGACATGCGATTCATCCTTCGCTCCCTCACTGTGTCGGAAATCGAACCCAGGAATGGGGCAGTTCCGTGAATGAGGACGCCATTTCGCTAGTCCTCCTGCTTGACTCTTGCATAACCATTCGGTTATGAATCTATCAATAACTGACAGGTTATAGATTACGGATGTCGCCCGCTCACGATACGCTCTTCAGAACGCTCGCCGATCCGACACGGCGGGCCATTTTCGAGCGGCTGTGTCGCAACGGAGACCAGACCGTCGCAGCGCTGACGGCGCAGGCCGGGGTCTCGCAGCCCGCCGTCTCAAAGCATCTGGCGGTCCTGAAGCGGGCGGGACTGGTGCGCGACCGCCACAAAGGTCGCCAGACGCAATACAGCGCACGGCTCGACGCCTTGGCCCCGCTCGCCGACTGGACGAACCAAATGGCCGGCTTCTGACAAAGCCGGTTCGACCAACTCGAAAATCTGCTCAAGAAGATGGATCAATGAACGAAACGATGACCGAAACGCGCTCCGTCGTTGTCGAACGCGAGATCGCTCATCCGCCCGAAAAGATCTGGCGCGCACTGACGCAGCCACACTTGATCGCGGAATGGCTGATGCAGAACGATTTCAAGCCCGTTGTGGACCACCGTTTCAATCTTCGCGCGGACTGGGGCTCCGTCGATTGCCAAGTCCTGACGGTCGAGCCGGACAAGACGCTGTCATACACGTGGGCGGCCCTTGGTCTGGAAAGTGTCGTCACCTGGACTCTCACCCCGACGCGCACGGGCACCCGCCTGCGCATAGAGCAAACCCGATTCCGTCCGGATCAGACCCAAGCCTATCAGGGCGCCAAATATGGCTGGCCGCGGTTCTTCGCAAACCTGGAGCAGGTCCTGGCGCGGACAGACTGAAGTCTGCCGGAGCGAACAAGCATCAAAACGTCAGCACGCCCGCCTGGCCTTCCTCGGTGCCGAAGGCGAGCTGCTGGCCGTTCGCGTCCCAGCCGAGCGCGCTGACCGGCTGGCCGTCCGGCTGGCGCACCCGGATCAAGGCGCCGTCGTCGATGCGCACCATGAACACGCTGCCGTCGGCATAACCCGCCGCCACCACCGGCTGCTTGGGATGGCAGGCGACCGCGACCACGCGCGCCTGGCTGCGCGCGATGATCAGGGGCTGGCGCCCCATCGGCCCCTGCTTGCCGTCGAACGGCCACAGGATCAGCGCCTCGGCGCCGGAAGTGGCGAGATGGTCGCCGTCCGCGGTGAAGCACAGCGAGCGCACGCGCGCCGAATAGCCCGACATGCGCATGTGCTGGCCGTCGGCCAGCCGCCAGCCGTGCAGCGTCGGCTCCTGCATGGCGGTGATCAGATAGCGCCCGTCCGGGCTGATGATGACTCCGAGATGGGAGCCCTTCCATTCCAGCCGCTGCGGCGCGGCGCCTTGCGCATTGGGAAACCAGAGCGTGGCGCCGTTGTAATGTGCGATCGCCAGGCGCAGACCCTTGGGCGCGAAGGCGAGCCCCGCCACGGTGGACGGCGCCTCGAAGGTGCGCTCCTCACCCTTGACGGTGAGCACATGGGCGGTCTTGCCGGCCGACCAGGCGACCGAACCGTCGGGCGCCAGCGCCACCTGATCGATCCAGCGCTTCCGCTCGGCGGTCGCGAGCGAACGGTGCTCGCCGGCGGCGCCGGTTTCGATCAGCATGCCGTCGTCGCCGCCGCTCACGATGCGCCCGCCGTCGCCGACCGAGCACAGGATACCGCCGGCGTGTACGTTGACGCGGCGCTCGTTGCCCGCATCGGCGAACAGCAAAGCTTCCTCGCCCAGCACAAACACAGGCGTTGCGCCGAGGAAGTGCACGCCGACAATCGCCGCATCGGCGCTGAAGGCGCGGACGCGGTCGGTGAGCGAGGGGACGGGAGCGGTTGTGTCGGACATGCGCGCATCTTTAACCGGCTGTCATGCCCCGCGAAAGCGGGGCACCCAGTAATCGCGGCGCTGCTTGCGTTTACTGGGTCCCCCGCTTGCACGGGGACGACGGCAGTACGATCGGCGATGAGGGCTTACGCCGCGCAGGCCTCGAAGCCTTCGCGGATCTTGTCTTCCGGCAGGTTGCGGCCGATGAAGACGATGCGGCTGTCGC
>JARRNI010000537.1:0-3593 GCA_037385125.1 Pseudolabrys sp. | reverse complement strand
CTTTGGCGCCAAGCCGCTGATGCGGGCCATCGCTGCCTGACCACCCTTGCCGGTCGGCGCACACCGGCGCTGCACGCGCATGAGCGACTGCCATCAGTCGTCACGCGATCGCGTTCTCATACGACTTCGGTCACGACCGGACTTACGCACTGCAACAAATCACCAGGGCTATTCCATCGCAATTCGGGTTCCGATCGCACCGTTCAAGAGACGCTTAAGGTGGAAGCTTGCGAGCTGATCCTCGGGCTCTTTACCGAGATGCGCCGCGAAGGCTGCAGTGGCGGTGGGATCGCCTGCCTCAAGTTTGGCGAAGGCATCCAGATAGCTTCTCGTAGCGGAGCTGTTGAATTGCTCGACGTTTAGCGGCTCGAAGACATGGAGGGCTTCGGATTTGCCCCGTAGGATCAGATCGCCCACAGGCCGCCCTCTGAAGTCCTTCACTTTATCGGCAAGAATGGCACTGACGCAGATGCGGGTACCGAGCTGCTTATTGGCGGTTTCGAGCCGCGCCGCGGTGTTCACGGTATCTCCATAGGCGGTGTAATCGAAGAAGCGGCCGCCCCCGAAATTACCTACGATCGCGGGACCCGTGTGAACGCCAATCCGCGTAATACCTAAGGCAATGCCCTTCACCTGGCAGCTCTCGCGAAACGACTGGGCGTAGTCATCCAAAGTCAGAGCGCAGGCGACGGCCCTATCTGCATGGTCAAGTTGCTCGCCCGGAGCTCCGAACAACACGTGCAGAGCATCGCCGACGATTTTGGCAACCGTACCGTCGTAGGAGAACACGATATCGGTCATGCCGGTGAGGTACTCATTAAGTAATGGCCCGAGCACGCTCGGTTCCAGAGTCTCGACCAACGCAGTGAAGCTCGCGACGTCGGTAAAAAGTGTTGCGATCTCGCGCCGCTGCCCGCCGAGATCGACCCTGTCACTTCCAGCGACAAGGCGCTGAGCTAGGTTCGGCGAGAAATAACGCGACAGCGAGGCATAGGCCTGCTCAGCTGCCGCTTGACGCTGGCGGGCCTCCCGCAGCACTTCAATATGCCGGAAGGTCTTGGCGATCGTGGCTTCTAAATCGGAAAAATCGATCGGTTTGGTGACGAAATCAAAGGCACCACGGTTCATGGCGGTGCGGATATTGGCCATATCGCCATAAGCCGACACGACAATGGTTGACAATTTCTCCTCGTCCTCTTGCAGCTTTTGCAAAAGCGACAGCCCGTCCATCCGCGGCATATTGATGTCGGTGACCACGAGATCGATGCCGCCTTTTGCCTTCAACACTTCCAAAGCCTCGTCTCCATCGCGGGCAAAATGGAAGCACATCGCGCCGCCCCCGATCTGACGACGAAACTTCTGCACGATGAGAGCCTCAAGGTCCGGCTCGTCATCAACGACCAGGATATGTGCCGTCATGCAGCTCGTTCGATCCGTGTTTCGATCTCATTGCGCAGTGCCACAAAATCGATGGGTTTAGTCAGCAGCGCTTCCGCACCACCCTCCAGCGCTTTCCGCGTCGTGTCTGCGTCGCCATAGGCCGTTATCATGATCATCGGGACATCGGGTCTCGCAGCCCGCGCCTTGGGCAAGAGTTCAAGCCCGCTCATGCCCGGTATAATGATGTCCGAAAAGGATGAGGATCAGGGAGGCGGTGCCGGCATCTGTGATGCGTTGCAGTGCTTCCGGAGCCGACTGCGCAAATTCCATCGTAAAGCGCTCGCTGCGCAGTTCTCGCCGGAATTGCTGGCGAAACAACATCTCGACATCGGGTTCATCGTCCACGACAAGCACAAGAAGTGTCACGTTCTCGTTCCTGAATTAGCAAGGGATGCGGCAGTGCGGGGCAGGATAATCCGGAATTCTGTGTATTCGCCGGGTTCGGAATCGACCTCGATGCAGCCTGCATGCTGTTTGACGATGATGTCGTGACTGATGGAGAGGCCGAGGCCGGTTCCTTCGCCGACGGGCTTGGTAGTGAAGAACGGATTAAATATTCTTTCCTTCACCTCGGGCGGAATGCCGGTGCCGTTATCGCGGATTCTGATCTCGACGTGATCTCCTAAATCTTTGGTTGATGTCATCAGCGTCGGCTCATAGCCGTCAGTCCCTGCCAGCCCCTTACGCTTGGTGGCGGCATAAAATCCGTTCGAGATCAAATTGATGAGAACGCGGGTAAGCTCTTGCGGGAACGCATCGACTTGACCGGCGGCGGAATCCAGAGAGCGCTCCAAGGTGATGTTGAACCCCTGTTTTTCCGCCCGCGCGCCGTGATATACGAGATTGAGGCTTTCCTCGACAATGCTGTTGATGTCGATCGGACGATGCTCGCCCGAACCCACGCGCGAGTGAAGCAGCATGTTCTTGACAATGGAATCGGCTCTTTTGCCGTGCTGGACAATCTTCTCGAGATTGCCGCTAATGGTATCGGCCAGCTCGGTGATTTCGTTCCGTGTTTTATCGTCGGCTTGCACCCGGCTCAGCGTTTCTTGCAACTCGTCGACCAGCTCGACGGAGATACCCGAGAAGTTGTTGACAAAATTGAGCGGGTTCTTGATTTCGTGCGCGATGCCGGCCGTCAACTGGCCAAGCGAGGCAAGCTTTTCGGTCTGCACCAGCCGATCCTGCGTGGCGCGCAAGTCCTCCAGTGAGGCGGCCAGTTCTTTAGTTCGCGCTTCCACACTTTCAAACAAACGTACATTTTCGATGGCGATTACGGCTTGATCGGCGAACGTCTCGGCCAGCTCAATTTGCTTGGCGGTGAAAGGCTTCGCCTGGGATCGCGAAAGCATTATTGCTCCGATCGGTTGCCCTTCGCGAAGGAGTGGAACACCGAGCAGGGTACGATACCCGCCAATGCGCCTTGCCTCGGGCAAGCTATATTCTGTGTCAGCTTCAATATCCGGGACATGAACAATTTTGGCCTCAAGCACCACTCGTGCGAGAGTCGTCGAACCTCGACTCGGCACGATGGGATGATCGCGCATATACTCCTCAAATTCCCGTGAAAAGCCGAAGCTTGCAACAAACGGATAGGCTCCGTCTTTCGGGCGATGAATGGCCGCGCCGTCGGCCTCACACAGGCGAACGGCTGATTCCACCAACGCGTCGAGCACGGCCTGCAGATCATAGGTCGACCGGCTAATGACCTTGAGCACGTCGGCGGTGGCCGTCTGCTGCTGCAGAGACTCACGCAGTTCGTTGAGCAGGCGCACGTTTTCGATTGCGATCACCGCTTGGTCGGCGAAATTGCTAAGCAGCGCGATCTGCTTGTCGGAAAACGGGCGCACTTCTTGGCGGTAAATGGCGATCGCGCCGATAAGGGTGTCTTCTTTGAGCATAGGCACGATTATTTGCGACCGCGCTCCCCCAAGTGTGGCGGATGGAGTCGGGACAGCTTCTTTGATTTGATCGACGCTATGGATAGCTTGCTTTGTCCGTAACAAGCAGTCGAGCGCATTGCCAGATTGCGGTAAGAATCGCCCCCGCCCATAAACAAAATCAGCATAAGGCGAAGGCGCATTCAGCATGGCCGCAGGATGGAAGACATCATTCTCGTAACGGTACATTACGCCGAACTTGGCCTCGCAGAT
>JARRNI010000536.1:0-3596 GCA_037385125.1 Pseudolabrys sp. | reverse complement strand
TTGGTGTTGTAATCCTGGGCGGCGAGCTGGACGGTGGCCACGTCCTTGAGCCGCACCACCGCGTCGGCGGTCTTCTTGACCACGATCTTGCCGAACTCGTCCGGGTCCCTAAGGCGACCGAGGGTCTGCACCGAGATCTGGAAGGCGCGCGGATGCGCGACCGGCGGCTGGTTGAGCACGCCGGAGGCCACCTGCACGTTCTGCCCGCGCAGGGCGGAGACCACGTCGCTCGCCGTCAGCCCGAGCGACTGCAGCCGGTCGGGATCGAGCCAGATGCGCATGGCGTAGTCGCGGCTGCCGAACACGGTGATCGAGCCGACGCCGTCGATGCGCGAGAGCGCGTCGGTGATCTGCAGGGTCGCGTAGTTCGACAAGAACAGCGTGTCGCGCGAATTGTCGGGCGAATAGAGGTGCACGACCATCATGATGTCGGGCGACTTCTTGTCGACCGTGACGCCGAGCGCGCGCACGTCCGCCGGCAGGCGCGGCAGCGCGACCGAAACGCGATTCTGCACCTGCACCTGTGCGGTGTCGAGGTTGGTGCCGACGTCGAAGGTGACCGAGATCGTGAAGCTGCCGTCGCTGGTCGAGTTCGACGTCATGTACAGCATGTTCTCGACGCCGTTGATCTGCTGCTCGATCGGCGTCACCACGGTGGAAGCGACCGTGCTGGCGCTGGCGCCCGGATAGCTGCCGGTGACGGTGATGGTCGGCGGCGCGATGTCCGGATATTGCGCGATCGGCAGGCTGACGAAACCGACGCCGCCCAGGATCACGATGACGATCGAGATCACTGAGGCGAAGATCGGGCGGTCGATGAAGAAACGCGAAATGCGCATAAGATGACGCGCCTGCTATTTCGCCGCCGCTGCGGCTTCGCCCACCTTGGCCGTGCCGGCGGGTTTCGCCTTCTGCTCCTGCGGATTCACCTTCATGCCCGGGCGCACGAGCATCAGACCTTTGACGATCACCCGGTCGGAGGCCTTCAGCCCCGTCTTGATGACACGCAGGCCGTCAGGAGTGAGCTGGCCGCGAGTGACGATCTGACGCTTCACCTTGTCGTCGGGGCCGACCAGCAGCACGTATTTGCTGGTTTGCTCGCTGCCGATGGCGGCGTCGGGCACCAGCAGCGCCTGATAGGGCGGCGAGGCGGGCACGCGTACGCGGCCGAACATGCCGGGCGTGAAAACGCCGTTGGGATTCTTGAACACCGCGCGCGCCAGGATGGTGCCGGTGGAGGTGTTGATGACGTTGTTGACGAAGTCCATGCGGCCCTTGTGATCGAAGCCCTTCTCGTCGATGAGCTTGAGCGCAACCTCGACGCCACCACTGCGGCTGGCGACGTCGCTACCGCCCTTGGCGAGGCGCTCGTAGCGCAGGAAGGACGCCTCGTCGAAGGTGAACTCGAAATAGATCGGAT
Source organism: Pseudolabrys sp. (assembly GCA_037385125.1). Classification (GTDB taxonomy): domain Bacteria; phylum Pseudomonadota; class Alphaproteobacteria; order Rhizobiales; family Xanthobacteraceae; genus Pseudolabrys. Next base: position 2,176 of record JARRNI010000536.1, on the reverse strand, counting down.
CGGTCGATACGATGGTCGCAAGTAGCGTGGGCCCCGGCACGTTGCCGCCGGTCACCAGGTTGCCGGGAGAGACTTGGCGGGCGCCAATACGGCCGTCTATGGGCGCACGCAGCTCGGTGAACTGCAGATCGAGCTCGGCCTGCTGCAGCGCCGCCTTGGCGCCGTTCACCGAAGCCTGCGCGTTGCGGTAGGTCTGCATGCGCTGCTCGAAAATCTGTTCGGTGATCGTATGCTCGCGCACCAGCGACTGACCGCGCTTGAGGTCGGATTCGGCATAGGCGAGGTTCGACTTCGCCGTCGTCAGGTTGGCGCGCGCCTGCTCGAGCGTGTACTGGAACGGCCGCTTGTCGATGGTGAACAGCAGGTCGCCCTGCTTGACCATCTGGCCGTCCTTGAAATGCACGCTGTCGAGATAGCCCGACACGCGCGCCCGCACCTCTACCGAATTCACCGCCACGAAGCGCCCGACATATTCGTCGAAGTCGAACACCGTGCGCTGCACGGGATGCGCCACCGTCACCGTGGGCGCCGGCGGCGGACCGTCGCGCTTGGCCTGCTGGCTCTGGCCCCGGTCGCAGCCTGCGACCAAAGTTGCAAGCGCCGCGACAAAGGCGGCGCCGCGCGCGATTCGCATCACGGAAAGCGATGAAATGGGGCTTGTGGCGTTCATGAAACCCTGCAGCACGGCCTAGGCATGCATAGGCCGGACCTGCCCCCATAGCGTCGGCGGGCAGCTATGTCCACCTTGGCGCTTCGGCAATGGCGGGTGGAAAACTCAGGGTTCAGCGCCCCGCCTTGGCGCGGAACCGCGCGAACCATGCACGCCCTAATATGGCCAGAACGATGGCAGCGTAAACGGTGCCGGCAATGGCGGCGAGGACGGCAAGCACCGCCAGGTAGCGCAACTCGCGCCAGTCTTCGAACAGGCGCGCAACCGGCGCCTTGGCGAGCCACAGCACCGCCGCCATGACGAGCCCGGCGCCCATGAGCTTGAGCGCCGATTGGCGCAGCCGCGCGTCGATGGCGAGAAGCCCGGCCCGGTGCGAGAACCAGAGCACCAGCGAGAGATTGATCCAGGCGCCGATCGAAGTGGCCAGCGCCAGGCCGACCTGCGCCAGCGGGCCCATCAGCAGCACCTTGAAGCCGATATTGACCGCGGCCGCCGCCAGCGCCGCCTTCACCGGCGTGAAGGTATCGCCACGCGCGAAGAAGGTGGCGACCGCGCTGCGGATCAGGACGAAGGGCATGAGCCCAGCGGCGTAAGCCGACAGGGTGCGGCCGGCGGCAACCGCGTCGGCATCGGTGAAGGCGCCGCGCATGAACAGCGCGCGCATGATTAGCTCGGGAACGATGAAGAAGGCGACCAGCGCGGGGATCGCCAGCAGCAGCGCAAACTCGACCGCGCGGTTCTGCGCGGCGGCGGCGCCCGCCTCGTCGCCGGCCGCGATGCGCCGCGCCATTTCCGGCAGCACCACCGTGCCGGCCGCAATGCCGATGACGCCGATAGGCAACTGATCGAGGCGGTCGGCGTAATAGAGCGCGGAGATGGCGCCGGCCGGCAGGAAGCTGGCGATGATGGTATCGGCGAACAGCGCGAGCTGCACGCCGCCGGAGCCGACGGTGGCAGGCCCGAGCGCGCGGAAGAACCGGCGCACGTCGGCGTCGAGCTCGGGCCAGTGCAGCGCGGTGAGGGCGCCGACACGGAAGGCGTCGCCGCCCACCAGCATGGCCTGCAGCACGCCCGAGATCAGCACGCCCCAGGCCGCCGCATGACCGGCATTGGGGAAGAAGGCGGCCAGCAGCAGCGCAGTGATGATCGACAAGTTGAGCAGGATTGGCGCGGCGGCGGCGGCGGCGAAGCGCTGCAACGCATTGAGGATGCCGCCGTAGAGGGTGACCAGGGTGATGAGCAGCAAATAGGGAAAGGTAATGCGGGTGAGCGAGACGGCGAGCGCAAAGCGCTCGGGGTCTTCGCGGAAGCCGGGCGCCAGCAGGTCGATCACGGCCGGGGTGAAGCCGAGCGCCAGGGCGAGCAGCACGATCTGGCTCGCCAGCAGCAGGGTGAAGATGCGGTCGGCGAAAAGCCCTGCGCGCTCGGCCCCGCCCTGCTCGCGAATGCGGGCATAGGCCGGCACGAAGGCGGCATTGAACGCGCCCTCGGCGAAGATGGCGCGGA
>JARRNI010000535.1:0-3604 GCA_037385125.1 Pseudolabrys sp. | reverse complement strand
AGCGCGTCGCGCTGCTGCTCGATGCGCCGGTTGAGCGGGCCGCAGGCGCGCGGCGGATTGCTGAAGATCGAGAAGAAGCCCCCGTTTTGGCAGCCCATGCGGCGCGCCCGCGACACCAGCTTGTCGACCTCGAATTGCTGCCGGTTGACGGCGTCCTCGGCGCGCCGGATCTGGTCGGCCCGGTTCGGATCGCTGTTGCCGCGGTCAAGCGCGGTAAGCTGGGCCTCCAGGCGCTGGCAGGCCGGGTTGTTCGATTGCGACTGCGCGGGCGCCAGGGCCGCCGACGATAGGACGATGGCGGCGGCGGCGACGGACGTGGCGACGGCTCCCCTCATGGCGCGCACTCTAACCCCCCAATTATGGCAAGGCGAGGATGGGCCGGGCGATAAAAAATCACGCGCCGGCACGGGCTTTTGCGGCCTCCGCGCGCAGGTTCCACATGACGCCGACGACGATGATCAGCGCGCCCAGCAGCACGAAGGCATCCAGCGATTCGCCGTAGAGCGCCCAGCCCACCACCGCGATCAGCGGGATGCGCATGAAATCCAGCGGCACCACCAACGTGGCGTCGCCGGCGCGGAACGCGTTGCTGAGGCAATAGTGCGCCGACGTTCCGGCGATGGCGACACCGAGCAGCGGAAGGATGTCCCAGGGCTGCACGTGCAGGAACGCGTGCAGGTCGCTGCCGGCGAGCGAGATCGGAAACTGGATCACGCCCATCCAGAACACGATGCTGAAGGTGGTCTCCGTGTTGGTCAGCACCTTGGTGGTGATCATGGTGACGGCGTAGCCCACCGCCGCGCCAAGCACGAGCAAAGCGGCCGGATTGAAGCTGGCAATGCCCGGGCGCAGGATCACCAGCACACCGATCAGCCCGAACACCACCACGCCGGCGCGGCTCCAGGTCATGCGCTCGCGCAACAGCCACACTGCCAGCAGTGCGGTCCAGGCCGGCATGGTGAATTCCAGCGCGAACACCATGGCGAGCGGCAGCATGGTGATGCTGAGCGCCCAGGCATATTGCGAGGCGTAATGAATGGTGTTGCGCAGGAAGTTGATCCCCATGCGCCGCGGCCGCGTGAGGGCGCGCAGCTCGGGACGCACGATCATCAGCAGGCACACGATGGTCAGCATGCCGCCGCTGCGCACCAGCAGGATCTCGAAGATGCTGAAACCGTATTTGGACAGCTCGCGAATCGAGACCGCCATTACCGAGAAGGACAGCAGGGTGCCGACCATCCACAGGACGGCACGAATGACGTTGCTTTTGGCCACGGATTTCTTGCCGGTGATTGTTGAAGGACGCCGCGGGGCAGGGCGGTCTAGCAGGTTGACCAGGCACCGTCACTCCGCGTCCGGCTGGTTTTCCGGCCGCGCCTTGTCGAAGGCGGGAAGCTTCAGGCAGGCGGTCTCGGCCGCCACGATCTTCGGGAAGGCGTCGAGCGGAACCTTGAGCCTGCGGGCGTTGAACACCTGCGGCACCAGGCACAGATCGGCCAGCGTCACATGCGCGCCGCAGGCGTAAGGGCCGGGCTCGATCATCGCCTCGATGGCGTTGAAGCCGGCGATCACCCAGTGGTGGTACCAGGCGTCGATCTCGGCCTGCTGGTGCTTCAGCGTGTTTCTCAGGTATTGCAGCACCACCAGGTTGTTGAGCGGATGGATGTCGCAGGCCACCGTCTGCGCGATGGCGCGCACGTGGGCGCGCGCGAGCGCGTCGGCCGGTAGCAGCGGCGGCTCGGGGTGGATGTCGTCGAAATATTCGATGATGGCGAGCGACTGGGTGATGACTTCGCCGCTGGACAGGCGCAGCACCGGCACCCGCATCTGCGGATTGATGGCGCGGAATTCCGCCGTGTATTGACGCCCGCCATCGCGGGTCAAGTGCGCCGCCTCCATCTCGTAGGGCAGGCCCTTGAGGTTGAGCGCGATGCGCACGCGATAGGCGGCGGACGAGCGGAAGTAGGTATAGAGCTTCATGGCGCGCGCCCCGGCTGGCGTGCATTGGCGAGATTGGTGGTCAACTGCGCCGATCGCTCGATCAGCTTGCTGAGCGCGCGGTCAAGGGCGGCGCGGTCGGCGGCGTCCACCGTCTCCATCAGCTGATGGGCGAAGTCGAGTGCGATCGGCGCCAGCTCCTCGTAGATCTCGCGGCCGGCCGGCGTGAGCGAGAGGAAGGCTTCGCGCAGGTCGGCGCGGTTGGCTTTGCGCGAGACCAGCTTGCGCCGCTCCAGCAGCGCCACCGCCCGCGATACCTTGGTCTTGTGCATGTGGCTGTGCAGCCCGATGGCCTTGGCGGTCATCATGCCGAACTCGCCGAGCGTCACCAGCACCCGCCATTCCGGCACGCCGATCCTGTAGCGCTCGGCGTAGATGCGCGAGAGCGCCTGCGACACTAGGTTGGCGCAGACATTGAGCCGGTAGGGCAGGAACTCGTCCAGCTTGAGTGCGGCCTCGGGCTTGCTGGCTGGGTGCCCGGCGGCCTGTTCCGCATTTTGATCGGTCATCGACGTCGCTGGCCCGCGTTCCCGCGCGCAAAGAGGCGAGTCGTGCCCGCCGCCTTGCGCGTATTCGGGCAACTCTGGCCGAAGTTGCGACTGGGCGCAACGAGTTTGTAACTATTCTAAATCACTGGCCCAGAGCCCGATTTTGCCCCGAACCCCCCCAGGCCCTCAGGGCGGCGAACCGGCGTTACCGTGACCGGAAGCGTGGACCCGCAGAAATTGATCAGGAGAATCGTCATGGTCGGCGCCACCTTCCCCATAGCGCGCCGACTACGTCAGCGGTAGCGTTGAGTTCCCTAAGTCGGGCGGCCCACCTTGATCTTGGTTGCATAAGAAACTAAAGAGCCGGGAGCATTACTCGAGCGTTTTGCTTCAGGCTAGGGAGTTCGCGCGCAATGTCTTCCGGCTACATGTCCGGCTTCGGCAATAGCTTCGAAACGGAAGCGCTCGACGGCGCGCTGCCAGTCGGGCGCAATTCGCCGCAGAAATGCAACTACGGCCTCTATGCCGAGCAGCTTTCCGGCTCGCCCTTCACGGCGCCGCAGGCCTCCAACCAGCGCTCTTGGCTCTACCGTATCCGCCCGACCGTGCGCCATACCGGCCGCTTCCAGCGCGTCGATTCCAGCCACTGGCGCACCGCGCCCACGCGCGAGGACGGCGCACTGCCGCTCGGCCAGCTACGCTGGTCACCGGTGCCGATCCCGGACGAGAAGTTCACTTTCGTCTCCGGCCTGCGCACCGTCACCACCGCCGGCGATGCCGACACCCATGCCGGCATGGCGGCGCATCTCATATTCGTCACCGCCTCGATGGAGCGCGAGCATCTTTTCAACGCCGACGGCGAATTTCTCATCGTGGCGGAGCACGGCAAGCTGCGCTTCCGCACCGAGTTCGGCGTCATCGACGTCGAGCCGGGAGAGATCTGCGTGATCCCGCGCGGCGTGATCTTCCGCGTCGAGCTGATCGACGGGCCCGCGCGTGCCTATTTGTGCGAGAACTACGGCGGCGGCTTTATCCTGCCCGACCGCGGGCCGATCGGCGCCAATTGTCTAGCCAATCCGCGCGACTTCCTCACGCCGGTCGCGGCTTACGAAGACGTC
>JARRNI010000534.1:0-4427 GCA_037385125.1 Pseudolabrys sp. | reverse complement strand
CATCAGGGAGCAGCGCAAGCGCCGCGAGCGCCTGGCCATGCGCACACCCGAGCCGACCACCCCGAGCAAGCACAAGGCCGCGCGCGCGACCGCGCCGCACGCCGGCGCGCGCAGACACAATCCCAACGCCGTGCCGCGCTGGAAAACCGCCCTGGTGCTGCGGCTGCAACGCTACAAGCGCTACCCGGCCGCGGCGCAGGCGCGCGGCGTGCAAGGCGTGGCGCGGTTGGCCTTCAGCGTCGACCGCAGCGGCCACGTGCACCATGCACACATCGCGCGCAGTTCCGGCTCCAGCCTGCTCGATCGCGCGACGATGCAGTTGATCGCGCGCGCCCAGCCGCTGCCGCCGCCGCCGCCGGAAGTTCACGGCGCGCAAATCGCCATCGTCGTGCCGATCCGATATAATTTGCGTTAGTCGATACGCGCAATGTCGAACGGCCGCCTATAGGTCGCCCGGACTTCGCGCGGATTCACGCCATCAATAATGCTAAGCGATTCAAGGCCCTAACTGCGCATCGCTTTCAAGATATCTTGCGCATGGTTCGCGATGAGCGAGATATGGCCATCATCAGGATAAAAGATTGCGGTGCATTGCGGCAAGCCTTGCGCCAGCAGACGGGCCAGCGCCGGCGATATGATACGGTCTTGATCACCGTGCCATAAGAAGACTTTCTTGAACGCAATATTTTCGATTGCGAAGTTCCTCGACTGGAAATCACCCAACACCTCGGGCGGCTTTGCCTTTCTCCTTTAGCGGGCTCCTTCCATTACCGCTTCCGCAAAAATTGCGCGGATCTCGTGACGGGCCAAAAGTCTTGCCTGGGACCGCCGAAGAGATCAGACCGCACGCTGTAAGGCGATGTGGGATCTTGTATGCACATGCCAACGCATAAATCCCACCAGCCGAGAGGCCTTCTACCGCGAACCGTTCGATGCCGAGTTGGTCGGCCACTTCTTGCACGTCGTCAGACCAATCCAGAATGGCAAAATCCGGCTTTCTATCCGAGCGGCCGACGCCGAGGCGGTCGAGCCCGATTAGGCGAATACCAAGACGTGCCGCTACGTCGGCAAGCAGCCGCACCTCTACGCGGGATGACCCATGCCCACGAAAATTGAAGACGGCGGGCCCGTTCTTCGGCCCCGCCGCCATCAACACAAGAGTCCGTCCACAACGCAGGCGAATCTTCGCAATATGTCGCTACTGGTGTCGAAGTTACCAATAATAACGATAATAGGGACGGTAGTAGTACGGGCGATAGTAGCGGTAGTAGGGACGATAGTAAGGACGGTAGTAGCGATAGCGATAATAGGGTCGATAGTAGTACGGACGATAGTAGCGATAATAAGGTCGGTAGTAGTACGGACGGTAGTAGCCGTAGCGTCGATAGTACCAAACCTCTTGTAGGCTCGGCGCGGGAGCAACTTGGCTGATTACGGCTCCGTTCGCTGGTGCCGCCGAAGCGCCAAAGACTCCGCAAAGCCCAAAGGCAATCGCGGCAAGCGTTGCCAGAGTAGTCATTTTTGCTCGAGACATGCTACTTCTCCACTTTTCCACCTTTTCGGCGCTAGACAACGATCGGGATAATCACCGTCTGTCATGCCGCACGGACGCGGAACGCCAGTAAGACGAGCGCCACGCCTTGCATCAGCAGCAGGGCGCCGAAAACAAGCGGAACCGCGAGCGCTGCGGTCAACGGCGAGCCAAGCAGCAGTAGCCCAATGAGAAGGTTGATCACTCCGAGGACAAACGAGCCGACTCCACCGCCGGTGAATCCGCCGATGATATCGAGCACGCCCATGATCAATCCTTGCACGCCAAGGAGGGTAACAATCACGGCCGGCACGGTCAGCGCGGCGAACAGCGGATGACGCAGAACCACAAGTCCGGCGAAAATGCCGATGATGCCGATGAGGAGAGACCAGATCCACGGCACCGAGTGGTCCACGAAAACACGTACCAGCGCCATAACCCCAGTGAAGAGCCAATAGAATCCCAGAAAGGTAACGAGAACCACAAGCGTAGCGCCGGGATCAGTGATTAGCATGAGGCCCAAAAGTATCCCGGCCACACCTTGGAGGAGGAAGACCCACCAAATACTCGATTGGTACCTTGGTATTGCCTCTACGGTCATGAACCTCATCCTCGTAAATGGTTGCCTTCGGATGCCGCAATTAAACCGATTTTCGGCGAAAACCTTGATGCAAATCAAATAGCATGATTGGAAAAACGACCGCGTTTTCGCAAATTTACGCGTTTTCGCAAAGTTATTTGAAAAAAGCGCTTGCACAACTCCGTCGTCCGCCAGCAGGGAGACCGCATTGGCCGCGCACCTCGGTTGGGCGCCACGGGAAGAGTCTCTGCTGCGCGCATCGGACGCGGCGCACAAGGCATTGTTTTTGGATGCGAACGAGACATGGGCGTATTACGCGTTGGCGTCCGTTCTAATCTTCAAACGCCAAGCCGGGGCCGCAGCCGAAGAGTGTAAAAAGGCGCTTGCGCTGGATCCGAATTTTGCTCTCGCCTACACGCTTCTTGGCATCGCCCTCTGCTTCCCAGGGCGGGTAGAGGAAGCATGGCGACAGTTTGACAAGACGGACCGTCTTAGCCCGCGTGATCTCTTGACGGGGGGCAATGCCCGCGTAAACAACATGGCCCGTTCTTGGGCTAGTTTCGTTGCTGGCCGGTACCGCGAAGGCATTGCATTTGCCCGCAAAGCAATCGCTGAGAGTCCCAGTTTAATGCCGGCTTATCGCATCCTGGTCGTCAATCATGCCTTGGCTGGCCAGATCGGTGAATCCAAATCAACGCTTGATGACTTAAAACGCGTCCAACCAGGCGTGACGCCGAGTTGGATTAAGGAATGGGTGCTGTTCACTTGCGCGGAAGATCGACGAAAATGCCTTGAAGGTTTTCATTTGGCTGAATTCTTATGACCTATATTGACCCATCTCGGGCATTAGCCGATGCAAGAAAGCCGATTTAGTCCGTCCAAAGTCATCTGGGCCGATATCGTCTGGATGCACCCTGTTTTCCGCCGAGAGATTGCAGCGGGTGCGGCCGCTGTGCATGATGTTGTTCCATTGCAGGGATCGTGTCGCGGTGTGGCGTTACAGTCGTGGCGGTATCGTGAGGCCCGGCAGGGCTGGCTCAGTTGCCATGTTGCCGCCGGGCGCTGGATGCCGCCTGATAGTTCGATCAACGCCCTTAGGGGAAAGGGAATATCCTCATGGGCACAACAGCAACCGGCGTCCCGCGAGGGCGGGAAAGCACTGAAGTGGTTGTAATCGGCGCTGGCCCTGCGGGGTTGGCAGCTAGCGCCTGTCTGCGCCGGCCTGGAATAGATTTCATTATCTTCGAAAAGAGGACGCCGTCGGCTCGTCCTGGCGCCGGCACTACGACCGGCTGCATTTGCACACCGTCAAACGCTATTCATCCATGCCGTTCCTGTCTTTCCCCAAGGAATATCCACGCTACGTGCCGCGTGCACTGATGGTCGCATACCTCGAAAGATACGCGCAATATTTCGGCCTCGCGCCCCGCTTTAATGAAGCCGTACAGGACATTCGGCGCGACGGTGCCAATTGGGTCGTGGAAAGCGAGTCAACGACGGTTCGAGCTCCATTTGTTTTGGTCGTCTCCGGAGATAATGCCGAGCCGGTCATCCCACCGGTGCCGGGGCTGCAAAAATTCAATGGCAGCGTCAGCCATAGCGCCGACTATCGCAATGCTGCTCAGTTTTCAGGCAAGTCCGTCCGGGTGATCGGCATGGGCAACACCGGAGCGGAGATCGCGCTCGATTTGGCCGAAAACTGCGCTCAGCCCACAATCTAATTGCGGGACAGAGTTCACATCGTGTCGCGCGAGCTTTTCGGCGTTCCTATTCAGGTTGTGGCAGTGTTTGCCACTGGATCGCTCCCGCCCAAAGCCAACGATGTCCTTCCCGCCCATCCTAGATTTGATGCTCGGTGATCTTGCGAGATTTGGCATTAGGCGGCCAGAACGAGGAATTCTGGAACAAATTCGCAGTTCCACGAAGATTCCGGTCATTGACGTAGGGACGGTCGACAAAATCTCGAAAGGTGCGATCAAGATCGTTCTGGGCGTAAGCGAGGTCATTGAGAACGGCGCCCGCTTTCAGGATGGCACGAGGAAGCATTTCGATGCGATCATTCTAGCGACCGGATACCGTTCCAACTATGCAAGTTTTCTAAGCGCTCCTGACCATGAGCCGATGGGTGAAAAAGCGCAGGACTCCGGTCCTTATTTCGTTGGTTTTCGCAACCGAGTAACCGGGTTGCTGAAGGAAATCGGCAAGGAAGCGGTTGCAACCGAGGATGACATTGCAAAGCGGCGAGTTTCGGCCGTTCTCGAGCCACGGTGAAAACCCTGATGGCGACCGGGCAACTCTGTTTAAGAGTTTAAGACC
>JARRNI010000533.1:0-3612 GCA_037385125.1 Pseudolabrys sp. | reverse complement strand
GCAGCGAGCGGCTGAAGCTCGCCTTCGCACCGCCGGAAGCGCCCGCGGCGGTGGCGAAACTGCCGCCTCCACGGCGGGCCGAGGATGCCGAAATGGCGCGGCTGCAAACCCAGGTGCGCATGCTCACCGCCGACCGCGAGCGCATGACCGAGCGCATCGCCAGCCTGGAGCACAGCCTGGATGACCTGACCGGTTCCATCAAGCGGCAGCTCAAGACGGCGCGCGCCGAAAGCAAGAGCCTGCCGCCGGCGGTCGCCGCCCCCCATGTCACGGCGCCGGCCCCATCGCCGCCGGCCGCGCCGAAGCCGGCCCAGCAGGCGGCCGGCCGGCCCGCTGTCGCAGCCAAGCCCGAGCCCGCCGAACCGGCCGCAGCGGACAAGGCCGCCCCGATGGAGACGGCCGCGCCGACCGAGAAAACGAGTGCCGACCAGGCCAAGGCACCCCCGGCCGAGAAAAGCAGCACCGAACAGGCCGAGGCTGCGCCGGCCGCACCGGCCGCCGCGCCGCCGCAGGCGCCCGCCCGGCAGACGCCCGTGCAAGTGCTGGTGCCGATGCCGCCGGAGCGCGTGGCCGCGCTGGAGCCCAAGGAGCAGAAGTCCGAGAAGCCCCAATTCGGTCTCTCGCTGGCCGGCGCCTCCAGCCGCATGCTGCTGCGCATGCAGTGGGCGGCGGCGGAGGCTCGTTTCGGCTCGCTGCTCGGCGACTTGAAACCCTATGCGCTGGCCGAAAGGCGCAACAACGTCCTGCACTACCGGCTGATCATCGGCCCGATGCCGACCTATACCGCCGCCGCCCGGCTGTGCGGGCGCCTGATCGCCGCCCACGCCGTCTGCCGCCCGGTCAAGATGGCGGGCGAGCCGCTGTAGCAGCGCTCTCACCCCGCCAGCGCGGTCTCCACCAGCTTCACCCAATAAGACGTGCCGAACGGGATCGCCTCGTCGTTGAAGTCGTAGGCCGGGTGATGCAGCCCCGCGCTCTCGCCGTTGCCGACGAAGATGAAGGCGCCCGGCCGCGCGTTGAGCATGAAGGAGAAATCTTCCGCCCCCATGACCGGCGGCATGTCGGCATCGACCTTCTCGCCGCCGGCCACCTCGCGCGCCACCTTGGCGGCGAAGTCGGTCTGCGCCGCATGGTTGATCAGCACCGGATAGCCGCGGCGGTATTTCAACGTCGCCTTGGCGCCGTGCTGCGCCGCCGTGGCCTCCACCACTTCCTTCAGCCGTCGCTCCAGCAGGTCGCGCACGTCCGGCGACAGGCTGCGCGCGGTGCCGCGCAGCTGCGCGGTCTGCGGAATGACGTTGTCGGTATTGCCGGCGTGGAACGTGCAGATCGAAATCACCGCCGATTCCAGCGGATCGACATTGCGCGACACGATCGACTGGACGTTGTTGACGATCTGCGCGCCGACCAGCACGCTGTCGACCGAGAAATGCGGGCGCGCCGCGTGGCCGCCCTTGCCCTCGATCTCGATCGACATGAAATCGGCCGCCGCCATGGTCGGTCCCGGGCGCAGCGCGAACTGCCCGACCGGCAGATCCGGCAGGTTATGCATGCCGTAGACCTCGCCGATCTTGAAGCGGTCCATCAGGCCGTCCTGCACCATCACCTTGCCGCCGCCGCCGCCCTCCTCGGCCGGCTGGAAAATCAGCACCGCGCTGCCGGCGAAGTTGCGCGTGTCGGCGAGATAGCGCGCCGCGCCGAGCAGCATGGCGGTGTGGCCGTCGTGGCCGCAGGCGTGCATCTTGCCCGCCACGGTCGACTTGTACGGCAGGCCGGTCGCCTCCTCGATCGGCAGCGCGTCCATGTCGGCGCGCAGGCCGATCGCCTTGTCGGAAGTCCCTTTGCGCCCGTGGATGACCCCCACCACCCCGGTGCGCCCGATGCCGGTCACCACCTCGTCGCAGCCGAACTCGCGCAGCTTCTCGGCGACCACGCCGGCGGTGCGGTTGACGTCGAACATCAGCTCGGGATGGGCATGCAGGTCGCGCCGCCATTCGGCGATCTCGCTCTGCAGGTCGGCGACGCGGTTGACGATCGGCATGGGACTTGGCTCCTCGGGCGGCGGATGGGCGCTGCGGCAATGTCGCTGGCAATGTAGCAACGCCGTCCGCGCTGCGCGAGTTCAAGAATGAGGCGGCGCCCCGCCTATTGACCAGGCCGGCCGGCGCCCCTACACAGCGGCCCAAGCGCAGGATCCGAAGGTCCTTCCGCGATTTGAGCGGGATGGAGGCCGGTTTTCCGCCCTCGCGAAGCCGCTGCTGCGGAGACACCGGGGCCGGTTTAGGATTTTGCGCCGAACAAGCGACCGAGCGGACCGGTTTGTTTTTTCGCGGTCACGGCGCACCTTTCGATTAGAGCGCGTAGCTCAGTTGGTAGAGCAACTGACTTTTAATCAGTAGGTCCTGGGTTCGAGTCCCAGCGCGCTCACCAATGAAATCAATATGTTATCAGAAACTCCTCCCGCCGATTTCAACCCGTAAGTAATGTCGCAAGCAATGTGCCGGCTGCGCTTCGGCGGGGCCATTGCGGCACCATAAGCGAAGCTGACAGCCCCCAGACGCCCTAGGACGCCGCTGGGCGCAGTCCTGGCGCGCGGCCCCGCCGGGGGCCGGAATCCGGTGGCGGACGCCCCCAACTGGCGCGAGTGCCGAGGGCGCGCCTTGCGCTAGCGGCGAGGTCGCTGCTTGCCCGTGCTGCGTGTGGGGTGCGACTATCGCCCACGGCAAGACTGACCTGAGAATCGAAATGGATGAGAAGCACGAGCGTCGACCCATCGACACTATCCGCGAATCTGCGGGCTTCATGGAGATTGGATCGGAAGACGATTCCACGCCTGTGACTGGAGCCATCGAAATCGATGGCCTCCTGTACGTCGTGAAAGAAGGCGGCATTTACGTCGTCAAGCTCGCTGACCAAATCGATCCAGGCCGCACCGATGCCAATGTACCCAATGTGCAGCAGCGAATCCTTGGCTATGGATCGGGGTCAGAGGTGGTCCGTCAGACTCTGGCTACGGCGGACGCTCTCCTACGAAATGGTTTCGTGGCAGAGCACGTCGACAAGAATGAGGTGCTTTCGGCCAGCCTTGCGGCTGCTAAGGACCTTGCCGCAATGACAGACCTGTTCGCCCAGATCGCGGCTGAAGTGAATGAGGTTACGCCGGCTGAAGTGAAAAACAGGTCAGCGAGCCTGCCGACTCTCCGCGATCTTGAACCGCGGGTGAACACTTTCATCCAAAAGGCGGACCACACCTTACAATCGCTCATGCGGATCGTCAGGGCGTTCTTTGGCAAAGATGCAGGGAGGTCCTGGTTCGAATCTCTTCGCGATCTGGTCACTCACCGGTTTGGTGCGACTGACGGGTTCGCACAGTATCTGAACGCTGTGCTACCGGCGCTTCAATTCATTCGGACGGCACGCAACTGCGTTGAACATCCTCGCGAAGATCAAAAGCTCATCATCAAGAACTTTTCCTTGCAAAGCAATCCGCTGGTGGCCTGCACCCGGTTTGGATGACACCGACTTAAGCGAATCCGGCCCTGCGCTCGAACTCCATAGGGCTTAGATAACCGATCGTCGAGTGTCGACGCTTCACATTATAGAAACGTTCAA
>JARRNI010000532.1:0-4214 GCA_037385125.1 Pseudolabrys sp. | reverse complement strand
GCGCAACACTTCGTGCTGCGCGGCGCCCGGGACACGAGCCATCTGGCAGCGGGGGCTCAGTGTGTCGGCGTTGGGATATCCGGCACGTTCGCCATCGCCGCCCGGTAATGTGCGTGCGTGCCGGCGCTGTGCGGGCGTAGTTCCATGCGCTCGCGCAGCAAAGCGCGCGCCAGCGTCCAGTCGTGCGCCTTCTCGGCCGACGCGATCAGCAGGATGGTGAACAGGTCGCGCTGGGCATGGCTGGCGCCGACCAGTTGCCAGCGGTAGCGCGAGGTGGCGAGCTTCTCGATTGCCGTGCGGTAGTCGCCTTTGGCATAGGCGAGCATCGCCTCGGCGACGGGGATCGCCGCCGGCTGCATGGTGGCGGCGGTGCTGTTGCCCCGCGTCGTGGCGAAGGCGTTGAACGAGGCCAGCAGCCGCTCGGCGGCGTCGAGCCGCCCGTCGCGGCAGAGCGCCAGCATGAAATGCAGGTCGGTGAAGGCGAGCACGTGGTCGCCGATGCGCTTTTCCGCGATCTCGGCGAGCTCCTTCCAGCGCTGGCCCACGTCGACGCCGCACCATTCGAGGCGAAACAGCATGGAGGCCGCGTTCTGGATGTCGAGATAGAACTCCGACGGGTCGGCGCGGATCTCGCGGTCGTAGAACTCCAGCACGCGGTCGTACTGCCCGAGCTCGAAGGGAAACAGCGCGGTGTGCCACCACAGATGCAGGCGGAACGGGTTGCGGTCGGCCCAGGCGCCGAACGGCTGCTTGAGCCAGTCGACGCCTTCCTTGAGCCGCCCCTGCATTTCCAGCACGTGCGAGACCGCGTGGATTGCCCACAGGTCGTCGCCGCACAGTTCCACCGCGCGCCGGCCCTTCGGCTCGGCAGCGCCGTAGTCGCCGCATTCCTCCAGCGCGAACGAATACATGCCGAGCAGATGACTGTATCCCGGCATGCCTTCGTCCCAGGCGCCGAGCGCACGCGCGGCGGCGTCGCGCATGAAATAGGCCTGGCCCGCCCAGAACAGGCTGAAATGCTGCAGCCGCAGCGCCGGCATGTCGTGTGGATGCGCGACCAGGATGTCGTCCCAGATGCGGTTGGCGCGCGTGCCGTCGCCCTGACGCCAGGCGCGAAGCGCCGCCACGTGCTTCTGCTCGCGCTCGCTCGCCTGTGGGGCAAGACGCTCGGCATGGGCGAGGGCGGCATCCACCTTGCGGTCGACCGCGTCCGAGCCGTACAGCATGAAGAGATAGCCGACAAAGCAATGGCCTAGGCAGAAATCGGGATCGGCGTCGAGCGCCTCCGTTACGGTCGCCAGCGTCGTCTTGCGGTATTCGAGATATTCGCCGATCGCGCGGTCGAACAGCCGGGCGGCCTCCGCGCTGTCGGTGGAAAGAGCAAGGCCGCGCGTGTCGCGTTGCATGGGTCACGTCCCCGTCGGTGAAAACGCTACTACAGCACAACGCGCCGGCGCGCGAAATGCGCTTCCGATGCCGCCGCCCGCTTGTTCCGTGGATCGGGCGAGGCCGGGCAGGCCTGCATGGCGGCCCGCTTGTGCCGCAAAGGGAAAGCGGTTGACGAAACGCGCCGGCAATGGGCATCTGCCGCAGCCATGAGCGACGACATTCCCTTCGACAAGAATCTCGATCTTGCGCCCGACACCGTGGACGAGGTCGTGCCCGGCGTGCGCCGGGTGATGGCGGACAATCCCGGCCCCTTCACCTTCAAGGGCACCATGAGCTACATCATCGGCCGGGGAAACGTCGCCATCGTCGATCCCGGCCCGGCCGACGAGCGCCACACCGCCGCGCTGCTCGATGCCGTTGCGGGCGAGACGGTGACCCACATCTTCGTCACCCACACCCACCGCGACCATTCGCCCGGTGTGCCGGCCTTGCAGGCGGTCACCGGCGCCACCGTCTATGCCGAAGGCCCGCACCGCGCCGCACGGCTCATGCACATCGGCGAGCACAACCCGCTCGATTCCAGCGGCGACCGCGACTTCATGCCCGACGTGCGGTTCAAGGACGACGAGGTGGCGGAAGGCGACGGCTGGGCCGTCGAAGCGGTGGCCACGCCCGGCCACACCGCCAATCACATGGCCTTCGCGCTTAAGGGGCGGGACATCCTGTTCGCCGGCGACCACGTCATGGCCTGGTCGACCACCATCGTGGCGCCGCCCGACGGCGCCATGAGCGACTACATGGCCTCGCTCGACAAGCTCGCCGCGCGCCCCGAGACCGTCTATCTGCCGGGCCACGGCCCCGCCATTCATGACGCGCCGCGCTTCGTCAATTATCTCATCCTGCACCGCAAGGCGCGCGAGGCTTCCATCCTGCACCGTCTCGCCAAGGGCGCGACCGACATCCCCACCATCGTGCGCGCCATCTATATCGGCATCGATCCGCGCCTGACCGGCGCTGCCGGTCTGTCGGTGCTGGCCCATATGGAAGACCTGGTGGTGCGCGGGATCGTCGAGACCGACGGCCTGCCGGCGATCGACGGGGTTTACCGGCTGAAGCAGTAGGGCGCCTTTACCCGTTCGTCCCCGCGCAAGCCGGGACCCAGCGCAAAAAATTCGCTGTGCGATAGCAATCCCGGATTCCCGCTTGCGCGGGAATGAGCGGAGTTTGCCGCTACCGCCGATGCTTTGTCGCCGGCTTCTTCTTCGGCGCCGGCTTCGGCTTCAGCACCGGCAGCGCCGGCGCCGCCAGGGCGTCGTCCATGGCGTCGTCGATGTCGCTGAGCAGCGCGCCCACCCGCTTGGCGTTGGTGCCGAAATCGGTGCTGCCGTAGCGCGAGGCCGAGCGCACGTCGATGCGCGCGCCGTTGCCGCCGCCGCTCACCCGCACCACCACGTCGTCGCGGAAGCCCATGATCAGCGTGCGCGCCACCGCCTCGATCTCGCCCGGCCGCTGCCCGGTCGGGCGCAGTGCGTCGACGATGTGCCATTTGCGCTTGGTCACGACCTTGAGCGCCACCTGATAGGCGAGCAGCGCCGGCGCGTCGTATTTCAGCGCCTCGATGTCGGGATAGTATTTCTCCTGCAAGGCGGCCACGCGCGCGCCCGGATAGGCGTTGCTGCCGCGCGGGCGCAGGCGCGCCAGCACGTCGAAGCGCGGCGGGTTGGTGGTGTCGGTGGTGATGTCGTTGATCATCGGCAGCGTGCTGGCGCGATAGGCGAGATAGCCCGGATAGGCGAGCAGCAGCCCGCCGAGCACGAGCCCGAGCACCGCGCGCCCGAGCCCGCCATAGCCCTGCCGCCAGATCGCCACGAAGGCCGCCACCGCCAGCAAGACCGCCAGCGCGGCGAAAACAAGCGCGGCGGCGAATGTGGCGAGCGCCGGCTCGATTTCCAGCAAGCCGCCGCGCACGATGACGACCGACAGCACCACCACAGCCAAGGAGAACCAGGCCAGGCGCGCCGACCATGCCGCCAGTTTCGACTTCGGCGCGTGGAAGACCGTCCCGTGGGAAATGGCTCTCATGCTCTCGCGCTCTTCACAATCGGATAACGCATGCTGTCCGTTTCATCGACCGCTCCAAAGGGAGTCATCCGCGCAATGCGGCTTTAACGGGGCAAGGATCAGCGGCGATGTGCCGTAGCCCGGGTTGAGCGCAAGCGAAATCCGGGAGAGCTGTCTTGCAGGATTATCCGAAGCCCCGGATTTCGCGCCGCTCAATCCGGACTACTATTTCGAGGGTCAGGAGACGCCCGCGCCGGGAACGGGTTAGACGTCCACCCGTACCGATGCGTTGCTGCCGCAGGCAGAAACCGGCAAAATCACCTGCGTCCGACATCCCCGTTGCGGCCGGTTGTCACCCGGGCGGATCTAAAAGAAAACGCGAACAAGGGGCATCCGGTTTCCTCGCCTTCTGCCGCTGTTCGTAGCCTGCGTCGAGCGCAACCGATCCGCGACAAGCGGGCCGACGATAGACTCCGCGGGCCTTAAATGCGACGGCCCGTTGGCTCACTCCGCCGCCTGCGTCGTCGGCAGCCGATAGCCCTCGAACTGCTTCCTGAGCGTCGTCTTCTGGATCTTGCCCGTCGCCGTGTGCGGGATCTCTTCGACGAACACCACGTCGTCCGGCATCCACCATTTGGCGATCTTGTCCTGCATGAAGGCGAGGATGTCCTCCTTGGTCGCGGTCTCGCCCTTCTTCAGCACGATAACAAGCAGCGGCCGCTCGTCCCATTTCGGATGCGTCACGCCGATCACCGCCGCTTCCG
>JARRNI010000531.1:0-3630 GCA_037385125.1 Pseudolabrys sp. | reverse complement strand
AGCGAGGAGGCGATCACGAGCAGGCGGTAGGTCGGGATGCGCACCAGATAGCGGATCACCCACCAGATGCTGCGCCGTCGCGGATCGCGCGTCAGCACGAGGTCTTCGCGCGGCGCGATTCCGGCGCGGCGGATCTTGCGCTGCGCCTGTTCGCTTTCGGTGGACTGCCGCTCACCGCCGCCGAAGCCGATCCAGCTCTGGCCGCCGCGCTGCGGCTCCGGCAGATAACGCCAAATGGCGAAGGCGAGCGCCGCGCTCGGGATCGCCATCAGATAGAACGCCCAATGCCAATCGATGAGCGCGGAGATTTCGCCGGCAAAGAAGAAGCCGATGCCGGTGCCGATCAATTCGCCGGACAGTATCCAGCCGTACATCTTGGCGCGCTCGCGCGCGGGAAAGAAATCGCCGGTGAGCGAGGCCACCGCGGGGCTGGCGACAGCGGTGACGCCGCCGAGAAAGATGCGCGTCACCAGGAGATAGGTGAACGAGCTCGCGGTGCCGCTGACCACCATGGCGGCCGCCCACAGCGCGATGGCGCCGGTGAGGACGTAGGTGCGGTTGATGCGGTCGACCATGCTGCCGAACGGCAGCGTGAGCGCTGCGCCCATGAAGGAGACGCTGGCGATCAGGATGCCGATATCGGTATTGCCGATGTGGAAGGCCTGCTTGAGGCTGCCGGCGACGGCGGAGACGGTGGCCTTGTCGCCGGTGTCGAGCGCGAGGATTGCCGCCAGCAGGACGATGATTTTAAGCCGCGCTGCGCCGCCGACCTTGTCCTCGGCCCGCCGCAGGACGCCTGCGAAGGTTCGGCGCGCTGTGTCGGTCACGGTGGTCATGGGCGCTTCGCTTGAGGCGCGCGCGTCGTTGCCCGCTGGCGCTCGTTCGGGGTTTCGTTCACGGCGTCCGGTCTCGATCCCGTCCGGCGGCGAAACGCTCGCCCGGCAAAGGCGCGCCTTACTCTCAAATTAAACAGACGTCGTTCCAATTCGTTCCGTGCTCGGGGCATGCACGGCGCGCGGGTTCCCGGCGCGAAACCTAGCGCTGCGCTCCGCGTTGTTTCGTTACCGAAAAGCCGGGGCGAAATCGGCTTGACCAAGAACGCGAAAGATCGACGGCAATGCATTATCGATATTGCGCGATTGCGGGTGCGCTGCTGTTGTGCGCCGGCACGCCTTTCAGCGGCGCGCACGCGCAGGCGATGGAGAGCGCGCAGCAGTTCTGGCTGAACCAGCAACGCGCGAGGCAAGACTCGGTCCGGTCGCAGGACTTCCGACCGCAGGACTATGGCGGCGGATATGGTCCGCTCGGCTATGGCGAATGGACGCCGCAGTCTGCCCCCTTCGGCCCGGCCCCCGCGACGCCGCGCGCGCCGCATGTCACCGTCAAGAGTCCGCAATATTACGATTACAAGCCGGACGCCCTGGAAGACGTGAACCTAGGTTCCGCCTGCCAGGTCGAAGTGGCGGCGAAGGCCGGTCAGCCGGCGTTGTCCGAAACGACCGGCGGCCAGCCGATGCCAGCGGCGCCGGCGCCTACGCCGGAGGCGCGCTCGTTCGCGCGCGCCTGCACGCAATCGCCGACCATTACCCTGCGCATGCTGCCCGCGGTCGGCAAGGCGCTCATCGCCTATTACCGCGCGCATCCCGGATTCATCTGGATCGAGAAGGGCAATGTCAGCCCGAAGGCCATGGCCGCCATGGCGGAGCTTGCGGCGAGCGATCGCTACGGTCTCAAGCCCGCCGACTACCGGGTGGCGCTACCGCCGGCAAATCTGACCGGCGCGGCGCGGCAGCAGGCGGTGCTGCGCTTCGAGTTTGCCCTGTCGGCCAAGGCGCTGACCTATGTGCTCGATGCCCGGCGCGGGCGCGTCGCGCCCGACCGCATTTCCGGCTACCACGACCTGCCGCGCAAGCGCGTCGACATGGTGGCCGCGCTCGGCAAGATCGCGCAGGCTCCCGACGTCGCCGCTTATCTCGCGCGGCAGAACCCCGACAATGCCCGCTTCCGCGCGCTGGTGGCCGAACTGCAGAAGCTGCGCGCGCATGCGCGGCCGCCCATCGACATCGCGCCCGATACGCTGATCAAGCCGGGCGAGTCCGATCCGGCGCTCGGCAAAGTGGTTGCTGCTATATTGCGCGTGGGCTCTTCCGCGCTCAAGAAGCAGTACGCGGCGGCCCTGGCACAAGGGGCATCGGCGCGGACCTATACGCCGGACCGGGTCGCGCTGGTGCGCGACTTCCAGCGTGAGCGGGGCCTTTCTGTCGACGGCATCATCGGCCCCCACACGGTCGCCGCGCTGAACGGGCACGGTTCGGCCGATCGAGTCGAGAAAGTGAAGCTCGCCATGGAGCGGCTGCGCTGGCTGCCGCGCCATCTCGGCCGGCGCTACGTCTTCCTCAACGAGCCGGCCTTCCGCGTTAATTATGTCGACGGCAACAAGGTGGTGCTGAGCACCAAGGCCGTGATCGGGCAGGTGTCGAAGCAGACCTATTTCTTCACCGACCACATCAAGTCGGTCGAATACAATCCCTATTGGAATGTGCCGCGCTCGATCCTGATCAACGAGATGCTGCCGCATCTCTACCGCAATCCGTCCTATCTGAGCGAGCGCGGCTTTCAGGTCACCGATGAGCGCGGACGGCGGGTGCCGTCGGCGGCGGTGAACTGGGGCGCGGTCGCCGCCGACCGCGAAAGCGTCGACGTGCGCCAGCCGCCGGGCAATGGCAACGCGCTCGGCCGCCTGAAGATCGAGTTTCCCAACAGCCACGCCATCTACATGCACGACACGCCAGAGAAACAGTTGTTTGACCATACGCGGCGCGCATTCAGCCACGGCTGCGTGCGCCTGCAGAAGCCGCGCGCCATGGCAGCAGCGCTGCTCGGCACCGGCATCGGCCATGTCGACAAGCAGATTGCGGAGGGCGCCAATGCTTCGCAGCCGGTGCCAGGCGATATTCCGGTCTATCTCGCCTATTTCACGGCATGGCCGGATCTGCACGGCGCGGTGCATTATTATGCCGACGTCTACGGCCGCGACGCCCATTTGGCGAGCGCGCTGGCCAAGACCGAGGCTGCGCGGGCGAAGGGCTGAGCCGCCGCGCGCCGCCGCCCGCGGGCGGCAGAGGAGGCCAAAACCATGTCACTCATCTATTTGTATCTCGCTTTGGCGATCGCGGTGGCCATTCTGGCCAAGATTCGAGGCCGCCCCGCCTGGCTCTGGTTCCTGATCGCGGTATTCGCGACCCCGCTGATCGGCGGGCTGGTGGTGATGGCGTTGCCGCGGCTGGCGCGCGTTGCCGCGAGCGATGAACCGTACCAGGAGCCGTATATCGGCGGGTCGCAGATCGTGCCCATGCCCGCCAATAGCACCATCAGGGTCATCCGGCTCGGCGGCTTCACCGATCGCTTCCGGCCGTACCGGATCCGCGTCAACGGCGCGCTGGTCGGTACGGTCCCGCGCAATTGCGTGGTGGATTTTCATGTGCCGAGCGGCGAATTGGTGGTGGAGGCCTGCATCGATTGGGGCGGCAGCCGGCCGCTGATGATCGAGACCGAGCCGGGCAGCCGGGTCGACCTGGAAGTGAGAAATCGCTGGGGGCCGGTGCTTGCCGTCGGCGCGATGATCGTCGG
>JARRNI010000530.1:0-3638 GCA_037385125.1 Pseudolabrys sp. | reverse complement strand
GCCGACGAGGAGAAAAAGTATCGTTCCGCGCCCGCCTTGTAGGCTGCTTCAATCATATGGGTGTTGATCAGGATGCTTCGCAGGCACTCTATCCGAAAGTTCTCGATAAAGCCCATACCGCCCATATCGGCCGCCAGGTTGTAGACCTCGACAGCTCCCTCGCAGGCCTTGACACAGTTGTCCCGATAGCTCAGGTCCATACACAGGCTCTCCACGCCCTCCACCCGCTGGTACCACTTGGGCAGCGGCTTTTTGTCGATGGCGCGGATGCGGGTGAATCCCTGCTCGTAAAAGCGCCGGGTCAGCGCCCCGGCGATGAATCCCCCGGCTCCGGTGATGACGATCAGATCGTTCTTTTTCAGTACGTCCTTCGCTTTGCGATTTTCACCCATTAAGCTCGTCCTCCTAAAAAGTAGTGTGGTTTGAAAACGCCATTTTGGCCACATACAAAGACAATCTTGGTTACTTGATAATTCTAGCACAACCCTTGCTGTGAAGGTAGACGGTTCACACGTAAAAGCGCGAACCGTCTACCTCACAGTACTTGTCGTCAGGTGCGATCATTAGAGATCAATAGAGCACGTTCTGCGCTGCCTCGCTATCGATGTTGTTCGCGTCCACCATGATGAAACCGGTGTCCACAAAGTGTTCAACCGTCTTGCCCTCGATGGCGACTTCGTAGGCGGTCTTGACTCCCAGGTAGCCCATGTTGAAGGAACTCTGAACGGCAATGGCCTGCAGCGTACCGTTCCTGATCATCTCTTGCAAAACTTCGTTGCCGTCGAATCCAATCGCCACGATCTCCCCGGCCAGCCCCGCCTGCTCGATCGCGCGGCCCATGCCAATGGCTGTGGGCTCGTTGGCGCCAAAGATGCCTACCAGATCCGGGTTAGCGGCGAGCACGTTCGTGGTCTGGTCGAGCGCGGTCGGCATGTCAGCGTTGGAGTACTGGGTCGTGACGATCTCCAAATCCGAGTTCGCCTCAATGTAATCCTTGAATCCACCCACGCGCCCGATCTCGGACCCCACGCCGGCGACGTAGGACATGACGGCGATCTTGCCGCTGGTGCTGCCGGTCTTGGCCTCTACTTCCTCGATCAGCCTCTTTGCGCAGGCTTCACCCGCTGCCCTGTTGTCTGTCGCGAGGAACGACACATAGTTGTCCTCTGGGCCCTCAAGAAGCGAGTCGATTATGACGACGGGGATGCCAGCGGCCTTTGCCTTCTCTACCGGCGCGATTAGGGCGTTCACGTCTGAAGGTGCAAGCACTATCGCCTTGACACCGCGGTCGATCGCGCTCTCGACGATGTTGATTTGCTCGTTGATGTGGCTCTCGGACTGGGCGCCGAGGAAGGTAACCGAGAGCTTGGGCGTCATTGCCTGGAGCTCGTCTTGGGCAGCAAAGGCTCCAGTCTGTACATTCTGCCAGAAGCTAGAGTTGCTGGTCTTGACAATGACTGCGATCTCTATCGGGCCTTCCCCTTCAACTTGGACTTCCTTGACGACTTCCTTGGTGACTTCCTGGGTGACTACTACGGTCTCACCCTCCTTGACGACCTCCTGGGTGACTACCAACACCTCGGGTTCCGCTGGCGGGCAGGCGCAGCTGGCCAGGAGCGCCACGGAAATCACACTTACCATAATTCTCAGAAGCTTCATGTTCTCGTTCTCCTTTCTGTTTCCTATTCCAGCCCAGGTGGACTGGGTCCAGCGTCTGCACGTTCAGGCGCGAGCCTCGGCGCGCAGACGCACGATGGGGCCGCGTGTTTACTTGCGACCTCTAAGCTGATCAACCGTCACTGCACCAATGACGACAAGTCCGATGACAATCTGCTGCATAAAGTAGTTCGCGCCTGCCATTGTGAGACCTACCGTGAGTATTCCAATGATAAACGACCCGATCACGGTTCCTCCCACCGTGCCCACGCCTCCCATAAGGCTCGTGCCGCCAATGACGGCGGCGGCAATTGCGTTCAACTCGTAGCCCGATGCGCTGTTGGGCTGGGAGGTGATCATCCGTGAGGCGAGGATAATGCCGACCAGAGCCGCAAGCAGGCCGCTAAAGACATAACTAACAATCTTGACCTGGTCGACTTTGATCCCGGAAAGCCGCGCCGCTTCCTCATTCGATCCAATAGCGTAAGTGTACCGGCCAATCCGCGTCCTACTGAGGATAAAGCCAAAGATGAGGGCCACCGCGACCATGATCAGCACCGGGTAAGATATGCCGGGGAATTGCGGCCCAAGCCCAAAGATGGTGCCGTTGCCCAGCGCGCCGAAGCCTTCCGGTGCTGGCAACGCGTTGGCATTCGTAATGGTGAGGGCAACACCCCTGGCGACCATCATCATGCCGAGCGTCGCGATGAACGGAGGAAGCTTCAATCGGGTGATCATAAGCCCGTTGAGGAGACCGCAGACAGTGCCGACGAGCAGGCCGATGATCATGCTGGCCCAAATCGGGACTCCGGCTCTCGCGGCTATCACGGCGATCGTACCGGAAAAGGCAATGACTGATCCGATGCTGAGGTCGATACCCCCCGTGATGATGGTAAAGGTCACACCGATGCCCATAAGAGTTATCGTGCTTGTCTGCAAGGCAAGGCTGAGGATGCTGCGCATGGTGAAAAAGTTCCTAGCCGTTATCGAAAAGACCGTAAACAGCACGATAACCGCGCCAAGGCTGATAAACCTGTCAAGGAGTCGCCTAGCTTGCCCCTTCGTTTCCCTGCTCTCGACGAAGGATCTCTTCTCAATAGATTTTGCTGTTGTCGTTTCGCTCATGATTGCTCTCCCGTTTGGGTTAGTTTCTGGCTGGACATGGGCGCGTCTCCTCCTTCGATAGATGTTCCAAGTCCGGCTGCGTAGCCGAGTACCTCTTCCGGCGTCGTTTCGGCGGTGGTGAGTGTCGCCATGAGTCTTCCCTCGTGAAGCACCAGAAGGCGATCCGTCGAGGCGAATATCTCTGGCAAATCGGAGGAGATCATGATGATACCCCTCCCCTCGCTCGCCAGTGATCCCATAAGCTCGTGGACCGCGTACTTGGTGCCTACGTCTATTCCACGAGTCGGCTCGTCAAAGATCAGGACTTGCGAATCGCAGAACAACCATTTGGCAATGACCACCTTCTGCTGGTTGCCCCCGGAAAGATTGTTCACAACCTGCAAGAGGCTGGGCGTTCTGATGTCGAGTTCCTCGACGTATCGCTGTGCGGCACTCATTTCTTGATTGCGAGAAAGTACGCCGAACCGCCTGGAGACCTCCTGGACGTTTGCCATGGTGACGTTCTCTGTGAGCTTCATTGTCACCGCCAGCCCCTCCTCCTTGCGGTTCTCCGATAGATAGGCGACACCCGCTTTGATTGCGTCGGAAGGCGAGTGCAGCGAAAGCGTGCGGCCGTTCATGATTACATCACCCGAATCAATCGGGTCAGCTCCGGCGATTGCTCTTCCTAGCTCCGTTCGCCCGGCGCCCATGAGGCCGGCGATGCCGAGGATTTCTCCTTGATGAAGGTCGAAAGAGATGTCGTGAAGGACTCCCGCCCGCACAAGGTTGCGAACCTCGAGTAGCTTTTCCGTGGATGGGACGTTTTGCTTCGGCGGGAACTTGTTCTCAAGTTTTCGGCCCACCATTCGGTTCAC
>JARRNI010000529.1:0-3669 GCA_037385125.1 Pseudolabrys sp. | reverse complement strand
AGGCCGTGCCGCCACTGAGGCGCTCCGGCCGGCGCGGGGGCAGCACCAGCATCCGGCGCGGCTTGCGCGGCTGCTTCGCCGAGCAAAGGCGCGATGACAGGGGTGGCCAGCGTGGCGGCCGTGGCGCGGAGGAGGGATCGGCGACTCAGCTTCATGCAAATCTCCAGGCTTCACGCCCCGGCATATAGGCAGTCGCGCGCGATTATGTCCGATTTCCGGCGTGTCACCAGCATTACGGATCGGCAACCTGCGGGGGCGGTGAAATTTCCGTGGCCAAACGCCGCAACCGGCCGCAAACGAAAACGGCCGGGCGCGAGCCCGGCCGTGCCGTCAACGCCAAGCGGCGCTCTTTATTGCTTTGCCGGCGCGGCCGGGGCCCTTTCCGCCGGATTGGCGGCGGCGCCGTTGCTGGTGGCGGCCGCGGCCGGCTTGCCCGCCGCCTTAGGCAGCGGCTCCGGGTTGTCTGACAAGGTGTGCAGATAGGCGATCACGTCGGCGCGCTTCTGCGGGTCCTTGATGCCGGCAAAGGTCATCAGGGTACCGGGGATGTACTGGCGCGGGGCGGTGAGGAACTTGTTGAGCTCCTCATAGGTCCACTTGCCGCCCTTCTTCTTCATGGCGGCGGAGAAGTTGAAGCCGCCGCGGTCTTCGCCGCGTGCATTGCCCACGATATTGTACAAGTTGGGGCCGATCTTGTTGGGACCGCCCTTGGCGAGCGTGTGACAGACCTGGCACTGCTTGGCGATCTGCTTGCCCTTGTCGACCGAGGCCTTGGCCAGGCGGTCGGCCAGCGTCGGCTCTTTCGCGGCCGCAGCAGACTTCTCCGCCGGCTTGGCTGCTTCCTTGGCGGCCGGCTTCGCCTCCGCCACCACCTTGGGCAGCGGCTTCGGGTTGTCCGACAGCGTGTGCAGATAGTCGATCACGTCGGCGCGCTGCTGCGGATTCTTGATGCCGGCGAAGGTCATGGCGGTGCCGGGGATATAGCCGCGCGGGTTGGTGAGGAATTTGTCGAGCTCTTCGTAGGTCCAGGTGCCGCCCTTGGCTTTCATGGCGGAGGAGAAAGCGAACCCGTTGCGGTCTTCGCCGCGGTGGTTCTCCACGATGTTGTACAGATTGGGGCCGATCCGGTTGGGCTGGCCCTTGGCCAGCGTGTGGCAGGCCTGGCACTGCTTGGCGATCTGCTTGCCCTTGTCGACCGAGGCTTTCTGCAGCCGCACGGCGATCGACGCCACTTTCGGGGCGGCGGCCTCCTTGGGCGCGCCTTCGGTCTGCACTGCGATCACGTAACCCGGCTTGGCCGGCTTTTCCCGGGAGAAGATGGCGTCGGCGGCGATATTGAGCGCAAGGATGGCGAGGCAGGTGCCGAGAACGGCGCCGAGGACTTTGTTGAGCTCGAAGGAATTCATCGAAACTGGGCTCTCGGAAGGGCCGCGGGACGTTGCGGATCGGGGTGGCCGGCCGGGGACCCGGTGGCCGCGTTCAGATACCGGTTTGTCTAGGGTATGGCAACCCGTATAAGCGCCGCAGGCAGTTGACCTTCCGGCCGCAGGGCCCATGCTACGGGCACGATGCCGCACGCACTCGTTGTCATCCCGGCCCGCATGGCCGCGACCCGCCTGCCCGGCAAGCCGCTGGCCGATATCGGCGGTTTGCCCATGATTGTGCACGTTTTGCGCAGAGCCCAGGAGGCCCGTGTCGGCGACGTGGTGGTCGCGACCGACTCCGAGGCGGTGGCGGCGGCGGTGGAAAAGGCCGGCGGGCGCGCCGTTATGACGCGCAGCGGCCACGTCTCCGGCTCCGACCGCATCTACGAGGCGCTGGAGACGGTCGATCCCGAGCACGCCATCGAGGTCGTGGTCAACGTGCAGGGCGACCTGCCCACCCTGCCCCCGGCCGACATCCGCACGGCGCTTCAGCCCCTCGCCGACCCCGAGGTCGACATCGCCACGCTCGCCGCCGAGATCACCGACCCGGCCGAGCGCACCGACCCGAACGTGGTGAAGGTCACCGGCACGCCGGTGGCGGCGCGGCGCATGCGGGCCAATGCCTTCACCCGTGCCGACGCCGCCGGCCCGGGGCCGCACTACCACCATCTCGGTCTCTACGCCTACCGCCGCGCGGCGCTAGAGCGTTTCGTCCACCTCAAGCCATCGGCCAATGAGCAGCGCGAGAAGCTGGAGCAACTGCGCGCGCTCGATGCCGGCATGCGCATCGACGTAGTGCTGGTGAAGAGCGTGCCCCTCGGCGTCGACACGCCGGCGGACCTGGAAAAGGCGCGCAAGCTACTCGCCGGTTGACTCGTAGCGCGGGGTCTGGAACCAACCTCGTCATTCCGGGGCGCGAGCGCAGCGAGCGAGCCCGGAATCCATAATCCCGGCGCTGCGGAGTATGGATTCCGGGCCCGGCCCTGCGGGCCGTCCCGGAATGACCGCGTGGGGTTTGGGTCATGGCCGACAAGAAAATCGTTTTCCAGGGCGAGCCGGGCGCCAATTCGCATCTCGCCTGCCGCGAGGCCTATCCCGACTACGAGCCGGTGCCCTGCCCGACCTTCGAGGATTGCTTCTCCGCGCTTTCGAACGGCGGGGCCGATCTCGGCATGATCCCGATCGAGAATTCGGTTGCCGGGCGCGTGGCCGACATCCATCACCTGATGCCGACCGCCAAGCTGCACATCGTCGCCGAATGGTTTCTGCCGATCCGCAACCAGCTCATGGCGCCGAAGGGCGCGAGCCTCGACACCATCGAGACCGTGCAGAGCCACGTGATGGCGCTCGGCCAGTGCCGCGGCATCATCCGCGAGCTCAAACTGAGGCCGGTGGTCGCCGC
The DNA here is from genome assembly GCA_037385125.1 of Pseudolabrys sp. Lineage (GTDB taxonomy): Bacteria > Pseudomonadota > Alphaproteobacteria > Rhizobiales > Xanthobacteraceae > Pseudolabrys. The sequence goes on along the minus strand of JARRNI010000529.1, from coordinate 843 downwards.
CGACACCGCCGGCTCGGCGCGCGAGATCGCCGAAAGCAAGGATGTCACGCGCGCGGCGATCGCCTCGCGGCTGGCCTCGGAAATCTACGGCCTCGACATCTTGAAGGAGAACGTGGAGGACGAAAGCCATTCCACCACGCGCTTCGTCGTGCTTTCGAAGGAGAAGAAGTGGGCCGAGCCCGGCAACGGCAAGGTGATCACCACCTTCGTGTTCCGGGTGCGCAACGTGCCGGCCGCGCTCTACAAGGCGCTCGGCGGCTTCGCCACCAACGGCGTCAACATGACCAAGCTCGAGAGCTACATGGTCGGCGGCAATTTCTTTGCGACGCAATTCTATGCCGACGTGGAGGGCCACCCCGACGGCCGCGCGCTGGTGTTCGCGCTGGAGGAGCTGGCGTTCTTCTCCAAGGAGCTGACGGTGCTGGGGGTTTATCCCGCGCATCCGTTCCGGGATACGTTCCGGGAGGAGAAGGATTAGGGGGTGGGGACCTCGCTCGCCGCAGCAGGGGGCGAAAGCCGTTAGCGAAGATTACCGCTGAGGGCCGCAGAGCTACCCCCCAAAGCTCCAAAAACCCACAGCTCCAAGGGCACAAAGCGCTAAAACCGCACCACAAGTATGGCGGTCCGGCCTTCAGCCCTAAGCGAAAGCCATTTGGTTGAGAATTCGAGTTTCTCCATTCCGGGTGGCCCCGAGCTTGCTATCCTAAAAACCGCGTCATATTTTTAGGGCTAAGACTCATTACGTCCACCATACGATAGCAGCGATGAGGCAAACGGAGGCCAGATAGTTTCTGGCCAACCTATCGTAGCGAGTTGCGATCCTGCGGAAGTCCTTGAGCCTGC
>JARRNI010000528.1:0-3679 GCA_037385125.1 Pseudolabrys sp. | reverse complement strand
GCCGCCTTCGACACCGGATAGAGCCAGCGGCCGGTCTGCGCCACGCGCGAGGAGATCGAGCCGAAATTGACGATGGCGCCTTTGTTCTTGGCGAGGTGCGGCCGCGCCGCCTTCATCAGCATCACCGAGCCGACGATGTTGATGTCGAGCGCGGTCAGCCACTCCTCACGCGTGGAGTCGACACCGTTGTCGAGATAGGTGCAGGCGACGTTGACCAGGAAATCGAGCCGGCCGGTCCGCTTGACGGCCGCATCGACGAGGCCTTCGATTTCCGCGTCACTGGTGATGTTGCATTTGACGAAGCGTCCCTTGCTCCCGGCAAGTTTCGCCGCCGCCTCACCGCCCTCGACGTCGATATCGCCGATCACGACATTGACGCCATAATCGGCCAGCGTCTTGACCGTCGCCTGCCCGATCAGCGTGGCGCCGCCGGACACGATGGCCGTCTTTCCGTCCAGTCCGCGCATGGTGATCGCTTCTCCCGCCTTGGATATTCGCCCCCTTGCCGACATCACGTCGGCGGGCGGGGATTCTGCGTCAGTTGCGTATCTCTGCTATCCACATCGCGCGGAGGGCTGTCCGGATCGCGCAAGAAATTGACCCGACGCCGCAACCCATCAAACACCGCGCATCAGCCCGCCGCCGACGCCATCACCGTCGTGAATGCGCCGTTGACATAGACCAGCGACGCTCCGTCCGCGGCGCCGAGGATCGTCTCGGCGACATGACCGATCAAGATCAGATGACTGGCGTGTTCGACCGCCTGACCGAGCCGGCAGTCGAAGGCCGCAAGGCAATTGCCGACCAGCGGCGCACCGGTCATGCCCTCGCGCCAAGCGCCGACCTGAAAGCGATCTTCACCGACGAGCCCGGTCTGGCCGGCAAAAGTTCGCGCGATGGCTTCCTGATCGGCCGCCAGCACGTTGACCGCAAACACGCCGCTTGCGGGTGCGAACTGCGCGACCCAGGAAGTGCGATTGACGCAGGCGATCAAAGACGCGGCTCGGCGCTGAGCGAACACACGGCCGTGGCCGTGACGCCGCGGCGCTCCCCGTTCGGTCCACAGGTGGTGACCACGGTCACTGCGCCGGCCACCTGCCTCATGCCTTGGCGAAAGCGGTCAACACCCATGTTAGCGACTGTGTTTGCTCCCGATTTCGACGCAGCACTTCGCCGCACTGCAGCGAACGCGGCGCTGGCAATTATTTCAAGCTTAAAGTATTCTCGGGCAGGCTACGGGCGGCGCCAATCCGGATTGCGCGGCGGATTATCCCAATTGCGCAAGATTGCGGCATGACAGGCGGGGCGGCGCACGAACGGCGAGGCCGATGAGCAGAGGAAGTCCATAACACCAGACAGGACGAGCCGGCGTCATTCCGACGGAGCTGGAGCATGATCGGTCAAAGTTCATGTGCACCGCTGACGCGTTTCGCTCAGGTCGATACCCGATCGCCGGACGAAGCGCGCGAGCAGATCGGCCGCATTTTCTGTCCGCACTTTCTCAATCCCGCGCGAGCCCGCCCGGCGTCCTTTCACGCCCGCCATCACACCTCCCGCCAGCCCGGCTACTCGATGAATTTCGTCGCCTATGGCGCGACCGTCGAGATCGATCCGGGCCGTCTGCAAAGCTTCTTTCTGCTGCAGGTGCCGTTGCGCGGCGGCGCGCATGTCCGCTGCGGCACGGCTGCCGCCGACGCACAGGCAGGACGCACGGCCTCCATCCTGTCTCCCACCCTGCCGACGCGGATGACTTGGCAGGAGGGCTGCGAGAAGCTGATCGTCCTCATCGACCGGGAAACCGTTGAGGCGCAGTATGCCTCGCTCGCCGACAAAGCGGCCGATGCCATCGAGTTTCGCACCGAGGTCGATCTCACCCGTAGCCTTGGCCCCCTGCTCGACCATCATCTTGGGCTGATGCTGGCGGCGGCGGAGGACCTCGCGCCGGTGCCCGAGGCCTATCTTGTCAGCTTGCGCGAAGGCCTGATCAGCCTGCTGCTGACCAGCCTGGACCATTCCGGGCGCGCGCCCCTTGCCGGCGCAACGCCGATGCCGGCACCGGCCGCCATTCGCCGCGCCGAGGACTTCATCGCCGCCAACGCCGACCGGGCGCTGACCATGGCGGAAGTGGCGGCGGCCGCCGGCACCAGCCTGCGCGCCCTGCAGGAAGGCTTTCGCCGCTACCGTCATTCCACCTTGACCCAGGCGGTTCTGGACGTGCGGCTGGCCCGCTTTCGGCAGGCGCTCAGCGACCCGCGCAGCGATGTCACGGTCGCACAGCTTGCCTTCGCCGCCGGGCTCGGCCATCTCGGCCGCGCCGCGCAAGCCTACCGCGCCCGCTACGGTGAAACGCCATCGCAGACCCGCAAGCGCCGCGGTCAGACCGACCGGTCCTGAAACGGTTGCGTTAAGCCGGCCCCTGGATTATCTGCACTGCACGTTCGACCCGCTTACCTGCGCTTGTTCGCAGGAGTGAGCAACAGGAGACCAAAATGGCCGAAGCCGGCATGGCGGGCGCGCAGTCCGCGTCCAAATCCCCCCGAGAGATCACCCTCACCTTTCCCGACGGCGCGCAGCGGCAGTACCCCGCAGGCGAGAGCGGCCTGGAGATCGCCAAGGGCATCTCGCCCTCGCTCGCCAAGCGCACGGTGGCCATGGCGCTTGACGGCGTGCTCGCCGATCTCGACAACCCCATCACGCGCGATGCCAAGATCGAGTTCGTGTCGCGCGAGGACCCGCGCGCGCTCGAGCTGATCCGGCACGATGCCGCGCACGTGCTCGCCGAAGCGGTGCAGACGCTGTGGCCGGGCACGCAGGTGACCATCGGCCCGGTGATCGAAAACGGCTTTTATTACGACTTCTTCCGCAACCAGCCGTTCACGCCGGAAGACCTGCCGGTGATCGAAAAGAAGATGAAGGAGATCATCGCGCGCGACAAACCCTTCACCAAGGAAGTGTGGTCACGCGACAAGGCCAAGCAGACCTTCCGCGGCATGGGTGAGGAGTTCAAGGTCGAGCTGGTCGACGCCATTCCGGAAGACCAGCAGATCAAGATCTACAAGCAGGGCGAGTGGTTCGACCTGTGCCGCGGCCCGCACATGACCTCGACGGGCAAGATCGGCAACGCCTTCAAGCTGATGAAGGTGGCGGGCGCCTATTGGCGCGGCGACTCGAACAACCCGATGCTCACCCGAATCTACGGCACGGCCTTCGCCAAGCAGGACGAGCTCGACGCTTATCTGAAGCAACTCGAGGAAGCCGAGAAGCGCGACCACCGCCGGCTCGGCCGCGAGATGGACCTGTTCCATTTCCAGGAAGAGGCGCCCGGCTCGGTGTTCTGGCACGCCAAGGGCTGGACCCTGTTCCAAGAGCTGGAAAATTACATCCGCCGCCGCCAGCAGGAATTCGGCTTCGCGGAAGTCAACGCGCCGCAGCTCGTGGATTCCTCGCTGTGGGTCGCCTCCGGCCACATGGCGACCTTCCGCGAGAACATGTTCATGACGCAGCCGCGCGTGGACGACGAGCGCATTTACGTGGTCAAGCCGATGAACTGCCCGGGCCACATCCAGATTTTCAAGAACGGGCTGAAGTCGTACCGCGAGCTGCCCTACAAGCTGGCCGAGTTCGGCAAGGTGCACCGCTACGAGCCCTCGGGCGCGCTGCACGGGCTGATGCGGGTGCG
>JARRNI010000527.1:0-5214 GCA_037385125.1 Pseudolabrys sp. | reverse complement strand
AGCAGGTAGGGCAGCCTTGCTCTACCTGCTTAATGCCGCGTTGTATAGATAACATGAACAGGTCCAAGATCCTGCTCATGCTTGAATAGACGGCACGCCTTCGGGTAGGAGATAGAGAGCTTCGTGTTCGATATCCAGGAAACATCGACATTTATCTGGCCACGCCTACCGGATGGAACCGTCCCATGGTTATCATCAGCAATGAAAATGTTGCCCGGTCGAAAGAGAGCAATTTGCCCTGCAATTGGATTTGCCATCCTCACCACGGAAATTTGTGTGCTGAAATCTGACATTGCTCCGCCGTTGCGAACCATAAGCATCGCATCCCACTTTCGATCTGGCGACGCGTAGTCTCGAATCACATTCGTTCCAAGCCGCACATATACCCCCCAACCACAGAGTCCTCCGAGCAAAATGATAAGAAGTGCAAAGAGACATAGGGAAGATACTCTACCCTGCTTCATCAGTTACACCCCAATTTCTCGTACATATATCCTTCCGCGATACTCTGAACGTCAGCAGGATCGTGGCCGTAATAGGGGGGGTTGTACCAGTTACCCCACGCTGGCTCGTGCGTGCCAAAGTATTGTGCCACTGCGCCGCCTGCCCTCTGCAAGATTGGGAGAGAGTAGCGCGGTCCTCCGGGGTTGAGGTCCGCGGTTCTTCTGGTGGTGTGTGCTCACGGAGTTGTATTCTAACGCCGTGTCGCGGCGCCGGCGCGTATTTGTCGCCGTCAAGCCCCATGATGCCGCGGGTCAAAAGAAAAGCCGCAGACCGCGACCAGGGCGGTCTGCGCTAGCAAGTCCTCGGGAATGTCCAGCTCAGTTCGAAGAGATGTGGATTGAGCCGCCGCTGGTGTGCAGAAGAAGCGTGGGTCCGCCTGAGCCGAGGGTGCCGTGCACGCTTGAATGCGAAATCGTGCCTTGAACGCGCAAGGGCAGATCGCTCGAAACCGAGCCGCCTGAAGTGGAGGCGTCGATATTGAGATTGGCCTTGGGATCGACGCTGGCCCGAATGGAGCCGCCGGAAGTTTTGAGCTCGCCTCCCTGGCTGTTGCCCCGCGCGAACGTTGCGTGAATGGAGCCGCCGGAAGTGTGAGCGCTCACGTGGCCCGTCAGGCCGTCAATGTGGATGGAGCCGCCGCTGGTATTCGCGTCAAGCGACCCGTCCACAGAATTGGCGGTGATGGAGCCTCCTGACGTGCGCGCCACAACATTTCCATGAACGTCGGAAGCAACAATCGAGCCTCCCGAAGTGTTCAGGTTCTGTTCGCCCTGGAGCGATGAAACCCTGATCGTCCCGCCGCCGGTCTTGACGCTGACGCGCGTTCGGTCCGGCACCGTCACGTCAAAGTGCAGATTGATGTTCGAGAACCAACTGAAGAAGGACTTCTTTCGCGCTGTGACCCGCACCACGCCATCGCTTGACTCGAAATTGAAGTTGAACAAAGACTGTATATCCTCACGGTTCGAGGTGATGACGATCCTGGCGCCCGAGGCGCTCGAGCCCGTCACCGTCACGCTCCCCGCATCCGATTGAAGCACAAATTCGCCGCCCGGCTGGAGCGGCAGCGTCTTTTCCATCCGCGACTGGGCGCACGCCACAACGCTCAGCGCCATCAGGACGACTATCAGCAAGCCTGCTCTTTTCGTTTTCATGATCTCCTCCACGTTAACAAAGCCCCACCAAACTAATACGCGCTGGCAACGGCAAATGTTCTAGGCTTTATTTGATTTTTGAAGCGGCAAGCGGCAAAGCGCCGCCCGCAGGCAGAGAAGATTGGTGGCTACGCGCAACCGGCATTCCCGCTTCATCGCCGCTTTTACGCTGGCTTCAACTCATCCATGATGACGTGCTCTTCGGAAACAAAGTACGCAACTTTGCGATGGTCGATGAAGTTTGCCTCGTCGTCAGTTGAAGCCTTCCATTCGGGCGATTGCCGGGCCGATCGTAAAGCCTCGGCATCGTCGAACCAGAGTTCCGCCATGCCGTCGAAAGCAGGGTTGGGCTTGTCTCCGGGAACCGCGCACCGATGGCTCTGCACGAGCTTGCGAAGTCCGGGGATTCGAGCGCCCATCGGACTGTGGACGTGCTTCCAATAATGAAAGAACTCGTCGTCACTCATGCCTGCCTTCTTCGTAATGCAGTAAACAAGTTTGATCATCCGGTCCCTCTCAAGCCATCACCTGATTTGGGTGAGACTGAGTATTCCGCCGGCGGCGTTGCAGGCGGTCGTATGCCCACGCAGCCAGTACGCAAACACCGCCAACTATCAACGCGAGCGGAAGCTTTCGCCGTGTTGCCTCGTCCCCTCCCACGTAAATTGAAGCAGCAAAAGCCAATAGCGCAATGCGATCCACGATGTTGAGGTAGCGCTTCTTGAACGTGAACGAAAAGGCTGTAACACCAGCAATCACCACAAGCTGTACGAGCGCGATCGAACGAGGAATCAGGACAGAAGGATTGTTGACAGCATGTCCGTGCCACAGTTCGAGCAAGGAACCGAGCGTAGCCGCAAGCATGATTCCAGGGAATATTCTTTTCCAGCGGTTGGCAGTAACCACAAAGATCAAAGACGCGACTGTAAGAAGTGCAAGCCCAACGAGCCTAGAGTGGGTTTGCTCTGACAGACTGCCCGCCGGTTCGGTAATTTCGCCTATGCCCCCATAGACAAGGCCAAGCCATGCCCACCAGCCAGGCAGCGGCCCGGCGAAATCCTGATTTCACCTGTTCTTTAATTGTTGGCTTCTTGGTCATCTTTCACCAACTCCTTGTAGCCGAACAATTGGCCGCCTCAGCGCCAGACAGCAGCTAGCGCAGAGTAATGCGCTCCGCGCACAACTCTGCGGTTCTTCATTTGAAGCCATCCGCCACCCTTTGTCAACGCCGTAGGCATTATGGTTTTGTGCAAGTCCTTATCGTGTAATGATTCGCAGCCTTGAAAGCCCCGGAGTCTGAAAGGCGCAGACTCTGTGCTACCGGGCTGCCGTACACATGAATCGCGCACCCCGATGAATCGGGGTATGCGCCACGCGCGGTTGACCGTGCCTATCGGCTCAGTTTTTAGAGAGAACATTTCCGGAACTTCCGGCGGCCCCGCGGTGTCTACATGTTCAGAAAGAGGAAAGCGCAAGAGCGAAAAGGTCCTTTTCACGAACCGAAGATCGACCGGAAAGGTAAGTAAATAGCGTTTCATTGCCGGTGACCCCGGCGGTGCGGAACGTTAGACGGAGATCGCGGGTGGCGCACACAGAGCGCGCTCTGCCATGTGTGCCAAGAGGTGAACTGGAACGCTGTTGCGCGCCCGCCTTTGATTGTCCGCACCCTGCTATTGATCGCACACACTGCTGACACCGCGACGAACGCTCGAGCCGCGGTGAGGGAGGTGGCAGAATGCTGACTGATACATTGCTGGATTCATCTCCGACCCGGGAACCGGTGCTGCATTTTCGGCACTGGCTGATGATGGCAGCCGCGGCCATCGCGGCTTTCTGTTTTGCATACTTCGGCTTGCCGCTGGTATTGTTGAATATCGCCGGTTTCATCGCCTACCTGGTTTTCAGCGCTTCCAAAACCAATAACTGGAAGCGCGCGGCTCTGCCGATCGCCTACATGGTCGAAGTGATGGTCATCGGAGTGATGGTGATCATTCCGCTAATTTACACGCAGGCGTTGCCGAAGGCGTCGTTCTCTTTCGTATCGATGTCTCCTCCGGCGCCGCCGCCTCCTCCCCCCGCAGCTGCTTCTCCCCAAGTGGCTGTTCAAAGGGTGAGCATGAAGGATTTGGAGAAGGAGCCGACCGTCATTCCGAAAGCCATTGCAAAATTCAAACATCAACCCCTTCCTCCTTCCAGTTACCAGGGAGTGGTGGGCAGCGTACCGGGCATCGGGCCCGGCGGCCAGTCCGACGAAGTGATGCGCAGCATTATTGACATGACCGGAACACCGCCCCCGCCCCCTCCGCCGAAGCCTCAGGCACCCAAACGCATCTGGCAGGGCGGCGTGGTCGAACAAGCCAGGCTGATCTACGGTCCCAAGCCGGACTATCCTCAGCTTGCTCGAATGGCCCGAATCCAGGGCACCGTGCGGCTGGCAGCTCTGATTGCCACGGACGGTACGATCAAGGACTTAAAGGTCATCAGCGGCCATCCGCTTCTAATCAAAGCGGCGCTCGCAGCCGTTCAACAATGGCGATATCAGCCGACACTCTTGAATGGTCAACCGGTGGAAGTGGAAACCACAATTGATGTGAAGTTCGCTTTGGGCGAATAGGGCGAAGATTTTTCGGGGCAGCCTGATGATGGGCGTATTGATTGAGAAAAACGCTTGTAGCGCCCCGATTCATCGGGGCGCTACAAGCTTTCAGAGATGGCTACCTGCTGGGGTGCGTAAGCTGCAGGGCTACCGGAACCGCAGTACGAGGCCGGCCATGGGCGCGAGATTGTTTGTCCAACTGTGAATGGGAGAGATGGGAGTAACGGAAGGCTGCGGCGACAGGAAATCATTCATCTCCAATCGCAGTGCCAACTGTTTTTCAAGGGGTATATCTACTCCCGCTGCGAAATGAAAAGAAAACTTGCGAATATCGTGGGAATAGAAGCTGGGGAACAGGGCCATGCCGCCTCCCGCCGCAACGAAGGGTTTAACCGCGCGCGGTCCGGTGAGGTAGCGGACGTAGTCTGCCGTGAGATCCTTGATGAACTGAGTCGCCTGAACGCTTAGAACCGTAAATCTTGCGGTCTCGGTTGTTGAGAGTTGCTGTTCGAAGCGATTGGGGGCCTGGGAGTATCCGAACTGGAGGGCGTTTCTCGAGGAAAGGTAAATGCGAAATCCCGCGGCGAATCGGCCAGCCTTTGAATAAGAGTTTTGTAGGACCGCGTTGACACTAGTGCGCAGGCCGATAACGGGAGCTTGAGTGGAGGCCGAAGCCCCGGTGAAAAACGAGGCACCCAGCTCGCCGTAAACCTCAACCCGCGAAGGGCCGGCGGCCCCGGACTCCGGCGGGCGGGAAGAAATCACCAAACCTGCTGTTGGCTCGATATCCTGGCTGTATCCGTGGAAGGGCGACGGAAGGCGCTCGACGTAGTCCCTTACTTCGATGCGAAAGGCGAGCCGGTCCGTGATCCTGTGATCCGCCCCAAACCCGAAGTCGAACGACGGGTCAACGGTGCCAAACCCCGAAATTTGCGAAGCCTGCCAGACCGCGCCGGCGCC
>JARRNI010000526.1:0-5000 GCA_037385125.1 Pseudolabrys sp. | reverse complement strand
ATCATGGAGCAGCTGGCGCAGAAGGTGCTGCCGCCGGGCTTCGGCTATGAATGGACCACGCTCGCCTTCCAGCAGATCCGCGCCGGCAATACCGGCCTGTTCGCCTTCGTGCTGGCGGTGGTGTTCGTCTTCCTGGTGCTGGCCGCGCAGTTCGAAAGCCTCACATTGCCGCTCGCCGTCATCCTGATCGTGCCGATGTGCGTCATCGCCGCCATTGTCGGCGTCGTCTTGCGCGGCATGGACACCAACCTGTTGACGCAGGTCGGCTTCATCGTGCTGATCGGGCTTGCCGCCAAGAACGCCATCCTGATCGTCGAGTTCGCCAAGCAGCTCGAGGACCGCGGCAACGACCGGCAGGCCGCGGCCGTGCAGGCCGCGCATCTGCGCTTCCGGCCGATCCTGATGACGTCGCTCGCCTTCATCCTCGGCGTGACGCCGCTGGTCTGGGCGGTGGGCGCGGGCGCCGAGCTGCGCCAGACGCTCGGCACCACGGTGTTCTCCGGCATGATCGGCGTCACCGCCTTCGGCCTCATCTTCACGCCGGTGTTCTATGTGATCACGCGCTGGATCGCGCTGCGCTTTTCCCGGCGGCGCAACCCGGAGCGTGAAGCGCAGCATCCGGCGGAATAAAGCAGGCGGGCACGGGCAGCGATGAAGTTCGGCTTCGGACAGGCGATTACCCGCAAGGAAGACGATGCGCTGCTGCGCGGGCAGGGGCATTACGTTGCCGATTTCGCGCCGCCAGCGACGCTGCACGCGGCGGTGCTGCGCTCGCCGCATGCGCATGCGCGCTTCCGCATCCTCGAGCTAGACCGGGTGCGCGCCATGCCGGGCGTGCGGCTGGTGCTCACCGGCGACGACACCGCCGGCCTCGGGCCCTTGCCGACCCACGGCCTGCTGCCGGGCGTCGATATCCCGGTGCCGTTCTACCCGATCCTCGCCCGCGACGAGGTGCGCCATGTCGGCGATTCGATCGCCTTCGTGGTCGCCGATACGCTCGAGCAGGCCAAGGACACCGCCGAAGCCATCAGCGTCGACTGGCAGCCGCTGCCGCATGTGATCGGCGCCAAGGCCGCGCTCGCGCCGGGCGCCCCGCAAGTCTGGCCCGACCGGCCGGGCAATATCGCCTTCGAGACGGCGGTGGGCGACCAGGCCGCCACCCGGCAAGCTTTCGCCCGGGCCGCCCGCACGGTGGAGCTGACCATCGTCAACCAGCGGCTGATCACCAACTATATGGACACCCGCGCCGTCGTCGCCGAATACGACGGCAGCCGCTACACGCTCAGCCTCGGCAGCCAGGGCAGCCACATGATGCGCGACATCATCGGCGGTGAGGTGATGAAGATTCCACCCGACAAGATGCGCGTGGTGACGCCCGACGTCGGCGGCGGCTTTGGCACCAAGCTGTTCCCCTACCGCGAATACGCGCTGGCCGCGCTCGCGGCCGAGCGCGTCGGCAAACCGGTGAAATGGGTGTGCGAGCGCTCCGAGCATTTCCTCGCCGACAGCCACGGCCGCGACAATATCTCCACCGCGCGGCTGGCGCTCGACGAGCAGAACCGCTTCCTTGCGCTCGAGCTCGACATCATCGCCGACATGGGCGCTTATCTCTCCTGCTTCGCGCCCTACATCCCTTGGCTCGGCGTCGGCATGGCGACCGGCGTCTACGACATTCCCGCCGCCCATGTGCGCCTGCGCGCGACCTACAGCAACACCGTGCCGGTCGACGCCTATCGCGGTGCCGGGCGGCCGGAGGCGTCCTACCTGATCGAGCGCGCGGTCGACGCCGCCGCGCGCGAGCTGGGTGTCGCGCCCGACGCACTGCGCCGCAAGAACTTCATCAAGCCGAAGGCGATGCCCTATACGACGCCGACGGGCAAGGTCTACGACTCCGGCGACTTCGCCGGCACGCTCGCGCGCGGGCAGGAGACCGCAGACTGGAGCGGCTTCAGCAAGCGCGCGTCGGAATCGAAGCGCGCCGGCAAGCTGCGCGGCATCGGCCTGGCGACCTATGTGGAAGCCTGCGGCGGCAACGGCCCGGAGACCGCCACCATCAGCCTCGACCGCGACGGCGGCGTCACCGTGCTGATCGGCTCGCAGTCGACCGGCCAGGGCCACGCCACCTCCTATGCGCAGATCGTCGCCGACAAGCTCGACCTGCCGCCGGAGAAGGTGAGGGTGGTGCAGGGCGACACCGATCGGATAGCGACCGGCGCCGGCACTGGCGGCTCCAGCTCGATCCCCGTCGGCGGCGTCTCGGTCGACCGCGCGAGCGGGACGCTCGGCAACCAACTCAAGGAGCTGGCCGCCGACGTGCTGGAAGCCGCGGCCGGCGACATGGAGATCGCGGACGGCGCCGTGCGTGTCGCCGGCACCGACCGTGCCGTCTCCTTCGTGGAGCTTGCTGCCCATCCCAAGGCGACGCCGGAGCGCCTGCGCGCGGCCAATGACTTCTCGCCCGACGTACCGACCTATCCCAACGGCACCCACATCGCCGAGGTCGAGGTCGATCCCGACACCGGCGTCACCGCCATCCTGCGCTACGTCGTGGTCGACGATTTCGGCGCCACCCTCAATCCGCTGCTGCTGGCGGGCCAGGTGCATGGCGGCGCCGTGCAGGGCATAGGCCAGGCGCTGATGGAGGACACCGTCTACGACCCGGCGTCCGGGCAACTGCTCGCTGCCAGCCTGATGGACTACGCGCTGCCGCGCGCGGCCGACGCCCCGCATTTCGAGTTCGAGACCCGCAACGTGCCCTGCACCACCAATCCGCTCGGCGTCAAAGGAGCGGGCGAGGCCGGCGCCATCGGCTCCTGCCCGGCCGTCATCAACGCCGTCGTCGATGCGCTCTGGCGCGCCTGGCGCATCCGCCACAGCGACATGCCGGCGACCCCGCAACGGGTCTGGCAGGCCATCCAAGATGCGAAGAAAGCCGCTACCGCATAAGGCTTTCCCACCGCTCACGGTTTCGTGATCGGGTGCGTCAAACGGCTTTCGCGCTAACGCCGGAATAACCGATTTAGGTTCGGTGTTGGCCGGACACCGAAAGTAACGCAGTGGAACATTGCATGAAAATTTCGACCGTCTTTGCGGTTGCGAGCCACGCAGCCGTCGCCTTCGGCGCGACCACCGTCTTCGCGCAAGCGGATGCGATCAAGGAGCGCATGCACCTGATGAAGGAGAACGGCAAGCAAGCCAAGGCGCTGGTGAAAATGGTGAAGGGCCAGGCGCCCTACGACGCCAAGGCCGTCGCGTCCGCCTTCGCGCAATGGCACGAGACCGCCGAGAAGCTGCCCGGTCTGTTCCCGCCGGACTCCAAGACCGGCAACGACACCCGCGCCGCGCCGGCGATCTGGCAGCACAAGAAGGACTTCGACGCCAAGGCCGCCGCCTTCCATTGCGCCCGACACGGGGTGCCGCCGGGAGAGAATCGCGCGATGTTTCGTATCCTGATCGTGCTGGTCGCCGTGGCGGCGGCGATCGCCGCCGGCGTGTTCTGGATGATCACCATCCCGCAGACGGTGTCGGCGAGCGCGCTTCAGCCCCACAAGCCCGATCTCGGCAACGGGCGCACGCTGTTCTATGCCGGCGGCTGCGCCTCCTGCCACGCCACCCCGGGCGAGAAGGACCGCACCAAGCTCGGCGGCGGGCTGGCGCTGAAATCGCCGTTCGGCACCTTCTATCCGCCCAACATCTCCTCCGATCCGGCGGACGGCATTGGCGGCTGGAGCGAGGCCCAGTTCATCACCGCCATGACCAAGGGCACTTCGCCCAAGGGCGAGCATCTCTACCCGGCGTTCCCCTACACCTCCTACCAGCACATGACCTATCGCGACCTGCGCGATCTCTTCGCCTTTCTGAAGACGCTGCCCGGGGTGAAGGGCAAGACGCCGCCGCACGAACTGTCCTTTCCCTATAATGTCCGCCGCTTCATCGGCGTGTGGAAGGCCTTGTATCTCGACGGCCTGCCGTTCCAGCCCGACCCAGCACGGTCGGACGTGTGGAACCGCGGTGCCTATCTGGTGAACGGTCCCGGCCACTGCGCCGAATGCCACAGCCCGCGCAATTTCCTCGGCGGCATCATCGCGAGCGAACGCTTCGCCGGCGGGCCCAATCCGGAGGGCAAGGGCTGGGCGCCCAACATCACCCAGAAGGGCCTGACCGAATGGACGGTGAAGGACATCGCCTATCTTTTGGAGACCGGCTTCACGCTCGACGGCGACTCGGTCGGCGGGGCGATGGCGGACGTGGTGAAGAATACTTCTCAGCTTTCGTCCGACGACCGGCTGGCGATCGCCACCTACATCAAGTCGCTGCCGCCGGTCGAGGGCCCGCCGAAACCGAAGAAGAAATGAGCGCGACCTGTCCCGGGCGCGGCGCAGCGCGTAACGAAGTGGAGCGGTGCGCTGCACACCCGGGACCCCGGTTTATGCGGCGCGTTCGTCAACCAACGCCGCATAGGATAGCGCCTATGCGCTTACGCGGGGACGAGCGGCTGGGGGCGTTGCTAGGCCGTGAACGCCTTGAACGTAATGATGGTGTAGGTGTCCTTGACTCCCGGCAGGGTCTGCACCGTCTCGTTGACGAAATGGCCGATGTCGGTACCGGCGTTGACGTAGAACTTGACCAGAAGGTCGTAGTCGCCCGCGGTCGAATAGATTTCGGAGGCGATCTCCGCTTCCGCCAACTCGTTGGCCACCTGGTAGGACTTGCCGAGCTCGCATTTGATCTGGACGAAAAAAGGGACCATCGCATCTGCCTCCGCGCCGCCGCCTTGACCGCCCGCAATCCAGCAAAAAGGCGCGCGGCTGGCAAGCTCTTGCCTTCGCCGCGGGCGCGGCCTAGGTAGGGCGCGGCAATCTCGTGGGGTGTCCGGCGGCCGAAAGCGCCGGGCTGAGAGGCCTTCCGGGCCAACCCAACGAACCTGATCCGGGTCATGCCGGCGGAGGGAGAAGAGATGCACCGCCCCGCAACAGCGCGCCCCGATCTTGCGCAGACCG
>JARRNI010000525.1:0-4720 GCA_037385125.1 Pseudolabrys sp. | reverse complement strand
TTCTCGCGCGTGATGATATTGGCCTCCACGCTCATCCCCGGCTTGAGCGGCGTGTCGTCGGGCAGTGCCATCTTCACGCGGAAGGTCTTGGCGGCGTAGTCGCCCATGGGCGTGATCTCACGCACCTTGCCCTCCAGGCGGCGGTTGGGAAAGGCATCGGTGCGGAACAGCACGGCCTGCCCGACATGCACGCGCGGTATGTCCTCCTCGTTCACCTCCGCCACCACCTGCAAGGGTTTGGGCACGCCGACGCGGAACAGCACCTGCCCCACCTCGGCGATCTCGCCGGTCTCGCCGTCGCGGCGCAGCACCTTGCCGTCCATGGGCGAGACGATCGTGTATTCGCCGATCCTCTCGTCCTGTACCGAGATCAGCCCCTGCACCTGGCGCAGATCGGTGGAGGCGCGCTCATAGGCCTGCGTGGTGGCGGCTCCCTTGGTGATCAGCGCGCTCACCCGCGCCATTTCGCGCTTGAGGAAGTCCTCACGCGCCTTGAGCTCCTTGAGCGCCGCCTTGGCCTCGCTGTCGTCCAGCTGGGCCAGCACAAAGCCCTTTTTGACCGTCCTGCCCTCGCAATGGCAGATGTAGGCGATGCGGCCGCGCACCAGGCTCGCCACCTTGGCCCAGGTGACCGGCTCGACCCCGCCGGTGGCATAGACAATCTCGACCGCGGTGCCGCGCTTGGCCGCCACCGCCGTGACTTTGGGGGCGGAAGCGAACCACCACCAAGCGCCGGCGAGCGCCGCCACGAAAATGATCGCTGAGACGAAAAGAACCCTGCGTGTTTTCACGAGGGAGGAACCTAGCCGAGCCGGCCGGGCGAGTCTTGATGTAAAGCAAGGCCGAAATCCGTCATCCTGAGGTGCGAGCGCAGCGAGCCTCGAAGGATGACGGCCGCGGAGTGCTAGGCCACCTGTTTGATGACTTTGGCGAGCTTGTCGAATATCTCGCCGACCTGCGCCTCGCTCGCGATCAACGGCGGCGACAGCGCCACCGTGTCGCCGACGGCGCGGAACGTAATGTCGTGCTCGAAGAATCCGGCCAGCAGCGCGTCGTAGCCGCGCTTCCCCTGCGCATCGGGAAGCGGCGCGAGATCGACACCGACGGTCAGCCCGACCGGGCGGATATCGAGCACGTTCGGCAGGCCCTTGAGCTGCATGGCGGCCTCGGCCCACGGCTTCTCCAGCTTGCGCGCGCGCTCGAACAGCCCCTCCTCGCGATAGACGTCGAGGGTGGCGAGCCCCGCAGCGCAGGCGAGCGGATGCGCCGAGTACGTGTAGCCGTGGAACAGCTCGATGACGTGCTCCGGCCCCTGCATGAAGGCGTCGTAAATGCCCTTGCGCACCAGCACGCCGCCCATGGGCACGCTACCCGAGGTGATGCCCTTCGCGAAGGTGATCATGTCCGGCTGCACGCCGTAGCGCTCGGCGGCAAAGGCATAGCCGAGGCGACCGTAGCCGGTGATGACTTCGTCGAAGATGAGCAGGATGCCGTGCTTGTTGCAGATGGCGCGCAGGCGCTCGAGATAGCCCTTGGGCGGCGGCAGCACGCCGGTGGAGCACGCCACCGGCTCGACGATCACGGCGGCGATGGTTGAAGCGTCGTGCAGCGCGACAATGCGCTCCAGTTCGTCGGCCAGATGCACGCCCCATTCCGGCTCGCCCACGGTGAAGGCTTGCTTGTCGCGGTTATAGGTTGCCGACAGATGGTCGACGCCCACCATCAGCGTGCCGAACTGACGGCGGTTGGCGACAATGCCACCAACCGCGATGCCACCGAAGCCGACGCCGTGGTAGCCGCGCTCGCGGCCGATCAGCCGCACGCGCGAGCCTTGCCCGCGCACATTGTGATAGGCGAGCGCGATCTTGAGCGCGGTGTCCACCGCCTCGGATCCCGAATTGCAGAAGAACACATGGTCGAGGTCGCCGGGAGCGAGCGCCGCCACCCGCGCGGCCAGCTCGAAGGCTTTCGGGTGGGAGAACTGGAAGGCCGGCGCATAATCGAGCTCGGCCGCCTGGGCCTGGATGGCGGCGACGATGGGGTCGCGGTTATGCCCGGCATTGGTGCACCACAGCCCGGCGGAGCCGTCGATCAGCTTGCGGCCGTCGGTCGCGATGTAGTGCATGTCCTTGGCGCCGGAGATCAGGCGCGGGCGCGCCTTGAAGCTGCGGTTGGGGGTAAACGGCACCCAGAACGGCTCGAGATCGTTGGGGACGTTGGCGGAAACGGGGTTTCGCTGGGTGATGTTCATGGGTCCGCCTCGCGTTGGGTCGCCATGCCCAGCCTCGTGCCGGGCATCCACATCTCTCGTGGCTATAACACACAAAGCCCCGGATGGGTGGCAACCCGCGTCCATGTGCTTTGCGAAAAATTAAGGCCCGAAGCGCCAGCCTTTATCGGCGTTTCTGCCGTTGCCGTCGCGCGCGCGTCTGCTATGTAGACCGCCAAATGGCCGACAAATCCAAGAAACCCAACAAGCTGAAGGCCCGCCTGCCGCGCGGGCTGGCCGATCGCGGACCGGCCGAGATCGCCGCCACACGCCATATGGTGGAGGCGATCCGGCTGCAGTTCGAGCGCTACGGCTTCGAGCCGGTGGAGACGCCGGCCTTCGAATATACCGACGCGCTCGGCAAGTTCCTGCCCGACCAGGACCGGCCCAACGAAGGCGTGTTCTCGTTCAAGGACGACGACGAGCAATGGCTCTCGTTGCGCTACGACCTGACCGCGCCATTGGCGCGCTACGTGGCGGAGCGGCTCGGCACCGAAAACATCGTGCTGCCCTATCGCTCATATCGCTACGGCTGGGTGTTCCGCAACGAGAAGCCGGGGCCGGGGCGCTTCCGCCAGTTCATGCAGTTCGATGCGGATACGGTTGGCGCACCGACCATGGCGGCGGATGCCGAGCTGTGCATGCTGGCGGCGGACACGATGGAAGCGCTTGGGATTAGGCGCGGCGATTATGTGGTGAAGGTGAATGATAGGAGACTTTTGGAAGGCGTAAGAGAAAGAATCGGTGTGAAAGATGATGCGCAGTGGCTCACGGTCCTCCGAGCGATCGACAAGCTTGACCGCCTGGGACCTGACGCCGTGCGCGCCTTGCTTGGCGAAGGTAGAAAAGATGAGAGCGGCGATTTCACGAAGGGCGCCGGACTTACGTCGAAAGACATTGCCCTAATCTCCGACTTTCTTTTTGCCGAAACTCACATGCGCGGCTTTGAATTGTCGAAGGACTCAAGCCTTGTCGTAAAAGGTGACGAGCTTGAAAATGAAAGTGGATGGATTTTCTCGAACGTTAACACAATTTTCGGCTTATCGCAGTTTGTGGAATCGACCCAAAGTGGCGAGCGAGCCATCACTGATTTGGAGAACATATTTAAATACCTGGCTGCAAGCGGCTATGGTTCAAAGCGGGTTCGCTTTGACCACTCCGTCGTCCGCGGCCTCGAATACTACACCGGCCCCGTCTACGAAGCAGCCGGTGCCGGCCACCGGCTTCTCCATCGGCGTCTCGCGCCTGCAGGCGGCTCTGACCGCGCTCGGCAAGCTCGGCGACCAGGCGGCGGCAGGCCCGGTCGTCGTCACCGTGTTCGACCGCGACCGCGTCGCCGACTATCAGCGCATGGTGTCCGCTTTGCGCGCCGCCGACATCCGCGCCGAGCTCTATCTCGGCAATCCGAAGAACATCGGGAATCAGCTCAAGTATGCCGAAAAACGCGGCGCACCGTGCGTCGTCATTCAAGGAAGCGATGAAAAAGAGAAAGGTAAGGCCCAGATTAAGGACCTTATCCTCGGCGCAACTCTTCGACAGATAAGCGATCGAAAGGAATATTTGCGAAAGCAAAAACAAGCACAGAAGTTGGTCTCCGAAAAATCGTTGGTCCTAATAGTTCGCAAGATTCTCGCTTCCCATGGTATTTATCTCTCAGGCATAAAGCGACCGGCACCGCCTAGCGCGGCGGCAGATGCATGTGCATGCCGCGTCCTTTGCGGATATCCAGCACGTTCATCTTCATGCCGTTACTCATCATGACGTCGCCCGGGCGCGGGCCGGCGCGGCAGGGGCCGAGCCATTTCGCCGCGATGGTCATGCGGGTGGTGCCGTTTCCGGCCATGCCCGGGATCGCCGGCCCGCCGTGGCGCGTCGAAGTCACCTGCACGGTATAGGCGCTGTCGAAGTCGCCGGAGAGCACCGCATGCGAAGTGGTGGTGGCGCCGGCGTAGCTGCACGTGGAATCGACGGTGAAGCCGCCAGGCGAGCGGGTCACCTCGTGCGTTGCGCAAGCCTGACCCACCGAGCCGCCGCCGAAATTGCTGTTCATCATCTTATCGGTCTTGGCGTCGATGCATTGACGGATCGCCTGCGGCGGCAGGTTCCGGCTCTGGACGCTCATCTTCAATTCCCACAGGCCGGCCTTGCGCTGCGGTAGCTCGGGCGCGCCCGCCGCCTGAGCGCCGATCAGGCAGCCGGCAACGAGCACCACGGGCATGAGAGGGAAAAGAGCGGGATTGACGAGGCATGGCGGGTCCTCCATCGCGCGGGGCATTTGACGGGACGCTAGCACGCTGCGAGCGCGGGCGCAGCCGGCCGGAAAAATGACATCTAGGGTTAAGACTCATTACGTCCACCATACGATAGCAGCGATGAGGCAAACGGAGGCCAGATAGTTTCTGGCCAACCTATCGTAGCGAGTTGCGATCCTGCGGAAGTCCTTGAGCCTGC
>JARRNI010000524.1:0-6135 GCA_037385125.1 Pseudolabrys sp. | reverse complement strand
TGCTGATGGCCGACGACAATATCCTGTTCGAAGCCCTGGAAGAAGCCGCCGCGCCGCTGCAGGCCGCCGACGCGCGCGCTGCTCAGTAGCAAGGCCGACATTGCTGAATCCGACTGTCGGCGGGCCATCCGTGGCGCAGGATCCGCTGTTTTCGGTGGAAGGGCGAACTGTCGTCGTCACCGGCGGAGCCGGGCGATTGGGCGCGCAGTTCGCCCACACGTTACTAGCCCGCGGCGCCAATGTCGCGGTGTTCGACAGCGCCGACGCGGCGGCATTTCGGGTACGCCACAGCGATCTCGCCGACAGCAACGCGCTGCATTACGAACAGGTCGATGTGACGGACCGCGGTTCGATCGGCGACTCGCTCGCACGTGTCGAGAAGGAGTTGGGCGCGCCGCACGGATTGATCAACGCGGCCGCGATCGATGCACCGCCCGACGCGCCACCCGAGGAGAATGGTCCCTTCGAGACTTATCCGGTCGAGTCCTGGGACAAGATCATGGCGGTCAATGTCAAAGGCACCATGCTGTGCTGCCAGGCGGTCGGCGCCGTGATGGCGGACGCGGGGCGCGGCTCGATTGTGAACATCGGCTCGACCTACGGCATGGTTTCGCCCGACCAAAGCCTGTACGACTACCGGCGCCAAAGCGGCGAAATCTTCTACAAGCCCGTCACCTATTCGGCCTCGAAATCGGCGATCTACAATCTGACGCGCTATCTGGCGACCTATTGGGGACAAAAGGGAGTGCGGGTGAACGCGCTGACGCCGGGCGGCGTATTTGCGGGCCAGGATCGCGAATTTCTCGATGGCTATGGCCGACGCGTGCCGATGGGCCGTATGGCCCGTGAAGACGAGCTCGATGGCGGTGTGGTGTTCCTTCTGTCCGACGCGTCGTCCTACATGACCGGCGCAAATCTGGTGATCGACGGTGGGTGGACGGCGTGGTGAGGGCTGCGGGCGCTCGGAAACTGCGATGACTGATCGTCGGGTCGTCATGGTGACGGGAGGTGCGGGCTTCATCGGCTCCGCGCTGGTGCGGTACCTGCTGCGGGAGACCGAGGTCGAAGTCGTCAATGTGGACGCATTGACGTATGCTGCCAGCCCCTCGACCCTTGCCGCCTTTCGCGATCATCCACGACATCGCTTCGAGCACGCGGACATCAGGGATCGAAAAAGGCTGCGCGATATCTTGAGCCGTCATCGGCCGCAGGGGGTCATCCACCTGGCCGCGGAAAGCCACGTCGACCGTTCCATCGACGACGCCTGTTCTTTTATCGATACGAATGTCGTGGGGACCTATGCCCTCTTGGAGGAAGCATTGCGCCATTGGCGCGCGCTTGACCACGAAAATCAGGAGCGTTTTCGCTTCCACCATGTGTCCACGGACGAAGTATACGGAAGCCTTTCGCCGGCCGAAGCGGCCTTCAGCGAAACGACGCCGTACGCGCCGAACTCGCCCTATGCCGCCAGCAAGGCAGCGTCGGACCATTTTGTGCGCGCGTGGCACAAGACCTACGGCCTGCCTGTCGTGATAAGCAACTGCTCGAACAACTACGGTTCCTATCAGTTTCCCGAGAAGCTGATCCCGCTGATGATCATCAAGGCGCTCAGAGGCGAGGACATGCCGGTTTACGGCGAGGGTGCCAATGTGCGCGACTGGCTTTATGTCGACGACCACGCCGAGGCCTTGTGGACGATCTTCAAGCGCGGGCGTGAGGGCGAATGTTACAATATCGGCAATTCCGGGGAACGCCGCAACATCGATGTCGTCCGTGCGATCTGTGCGTTGCTTGACGAGCTCAGCCCCGATCCCGGCGGCCGTCCCCATGAGCGCTTGATCCGGTTCGTCACCGACCGGCTGGGGCACGACCTGCGCTACGCTATCGATGCACGCAAGCTGGCGGAGGAAACGGGCTGGCGCCCGCGGCACGCGTTCGAGCAGGGCTTGCGGCGCACGGTCGAATGGTATCTGTCGAACAGGCCGTGGTGGGAAGAGATTCTCAGCGGCGCCTATGGCGGCGAGCGGCTCGGGCTGAAAGCCGCCGGGGTTGGGTGACGCGATGGCGCTACGGTGCAGCCGACGGCAGCCGCTCCCGGGGGATGTCTTTGAGACGCGGCAAAACGGCGTCGCGCGCGGCGACGGTCGGGTTGTCGACGGGCCAGACTATTGCGAGATCGGGGTCGTTCCAGAGCAATCCCCCCTCGTCGCCGGGCCGGTAATAGTCGGTGCATTTGTACCAGATTTCGGCACTGTCACTGAGAACGCAAAAGCCGTGGGCGACGCCGGGCGGCAGGTAGATCTGGACCGGCGGATCGGCGGTCAATTCGGCGGCCACCCATTTGGCAAAGGTGGGGGAAGTGGGTCTGAGATCTACGCCCACATCGAAAATGCGTCCGCTGGTCAGCGTGACGAGATGGCCTTGCGGGCGGGTGACCGTTATTCGGATGACGCCGGGAAGATCGAAGGTTTCGATTTTCACGCTAAGCCTTCCGAAATTTCCTGCCGCAGCGTATCGAGATAATCACGATAGGCGCAGTTCGGCATGTCGTTCACCAGCGCGGCAAAGGCGTCGAAATCGATGAGTCCGGTACGGTATGCCACTTCCTCTGGAAACGCGATTCCGGTCCGTTGGCGGCTCTGCAGAATTTCCACGAACTGCGAGGCCAGCAAGAGGTTGTGCGTGGTTCCGGCGTCGAACCAGACGAAGCCGCGGCCGAGCTGAATGGCGTGGAGACAGCCCTCTTGCAGATAGATTTGATTGAGGTCTGTAATCTCGAGTTCGTTGCGGCGCGAGGGACGAAGCGATCGGGCGAGTTCGAGCGCACGTCCGTCATAGAAATAAAGCCCAGTCACCGCACGGTTGGACAGGGGTCGTTGGGGCTTTTCCGTCAGCTCAACCGGACTGCCGTCAGGATCGAGCTCGATGACGCCATACGCGCTGGGATCGCCGACGTTGTAGGTAAAGACCACGGCGCGCTCGCAGGCGATCTGCGCGGCCTCGAGCAGCAGCGACGAGAAAGTGCGGCCGTAGAAAATATTGTCGCCAAGGATGAGCGCGAACGGCTGGCCATTGATGAAATCGGCGGCGATGAGAATGCCTTCGGCGATTCCGTTGGGAGATTCCTGGCTGGCGTAGAAAAGGGACAAGCCCCAGCGGGCGCCGTCGCCGAGCACGGCCTGCAACAGCGGAATGTCCTTTGGGCTGCTGACAATGAGGATTTCGCTCACGCCGGCCAGCATCAGCGTTGTAAGCGGGTAGTAGATCAGGGGCTTGTCGTAGATCGGCAGCAGATGCTTGTTCACGGAGCGGGTCAACGGATAGAGACGCGTGCCGCTTCCACCCGCCAGAAGGATGCCCTTTTTCAACGGGCGGGACTGTGGTCCCCCAGCGTTTGCGCTCATTTTCTACCCCGCAGCCAATCGGTCTTGCCCACACCGATAAGTGACCTTGTCTTGTCTTGTCAAACGAGCGCGCCGTTAGGAGCTGTCCGCGTGCGCTCGCGTTCTCAAACTCGTCGGGGCGGACATTAAAGTGCCGAACTGCCGGGTCTGCCGCTCATCGATCGAGCCATTCATGAGTTTCGGACGCATGCCGATCGCCAATGCGTTTCTGGTGCCCGCTCAATTCGATCGCGAATACTTCTACGAATTGGCGACGGCCTTCTGCTCCGCGTGCGGGAGCTTCCAGATCGTCGACCAGCCGGACCCGCGCCTGATGTTTCATGAAGAATATGCTTTCTTTACACGGACGTCCCGACGCATGGTCGAGCATTTCGGCGGGTATGCCGAATGGGTGCGGCAGCGCTTTCTCGGTGCCGACGATCCGTTCGTAGTCGAGATCGGTTGCAACGACGGCGCAATGCTGGAGAATTTTGCCAAACGCGGCGTCCGCCATCTCGGCATCGAGCCGTCGGCCAATGTTGCGGCTGAGGCCGAGCGCCACGGCATCCGCACCAGGGTGGCTTTTTTCGACCTGGAGCTAGCGCGGGAGATTCGCGATCGCGACGGGCCGGTCAATGCGATCGTCGCCGCCAACGTCATTTGCCATATTCCCGATATCAACGAGGTCGCCCGCTCGGTTGCACATCTGCTCGCCGACGACGGTGTATTCGTCTTCGAGGAGCCCTATCTCGGCGCGATGATCGAGAAGGGCTCCTACGACCAGATCTACGACGAGCACGTTTTCATTTTTTCGGCCGGGTCGGTGCGGAACGCGTTCCGGCCGCATGGCCTGGAATTGATCGATGCGCTTGCGCAGCCGACCCATGGCGGGTCGATGCGCTACGTGCTGGCGAAAGCAGGCGCGCGTCCGGCAACGGCAGGGGTGCAGCAGACGATCGCCCGGGAGGCGGCGCAGGGCCTGGACCGGGCGGAGACCTACGAATCGTTTCGTGCCCGCTGCGAGCGCTCACGCGAGGCGCTGGTCGGGCTCATTCGCCGGCTCCGGTCGGAGGGCCGGCGCGTGGTCGGCTACGGCGCGACTTCGAAGAGCACGACCGTGCTGAATTACTGCGGCCTCGGACCGCAAGACATCGAATTCATCAGCGACACGACGCCGATCAAACAATGTAAGTTCACGCCCGGTACCCATATCCCGGTCGTGCGCTACGAGACCTTTCTCGAGAAATATTCCGATTACGCCGTCTTGTTCGCCTGGAACCACGAGGCCGAAATCCTCGAGAAGGAGAGGGGCTACGCGGCCGCTGGCGGCAAGTGGATCAAATTCGTGCCCGAGGTGGCGGTCGAGTGATCCTGACCAGCAATCCGCATGCGCAATACGCGGCGCACAAGGCGGAGATCGACGCTGCCGTCGCGCGGGTGTGCGCGGCCGGCCACTACGTGCTGGGCAAGGAAGTGGCCGTCTTCGAAAACGAGTTTGCCGCCTTTTGCGGAACGGGATACGGCATCGGCGTCAACAGTGGCACCGACGCGCTGACCTTGGCGCTGCGCGCACTGTCGGTAGGCATCGGCGACGAGGTGATCACCGTCTCGCATACTGCGGTCGCCACGGTTGCGGCCGTCATTGCCGCCGGCGCCAAGCCGGTTCTGGTCGATATAGATCCGGCCACGTTCACGATCGATCCGGCGGCTGTCGAGCGTGCCATCGGGCCGAAAACACGGGCCATTATTCCGGTCCACCTTTACGGAATGCCGGCGGACATGGACGCCATCATGACGATTGCCGGGCGGCACGGTTTGAAGGTTATCGAGGATTGCGCGCAGGCTGCCGGCGCACGCTACCGCGGCCGGCGTGTCGGCTCTATCGGTCACGCTGGCTGCTTCAGTTTTTATCCGACCAAGAATCTCGGCGCGATCGGTGACGGCGGCATGATCGTGACGGGTGATGGCTATCTTGCGGAACGCGTCCGACAACTGCGGCAGTACGGCTGGAACGCGAAGCGCGAGAGCCAGGTCGACGGCATGAATTCGCGCCTCGACGAAATGCAGGCGGCCATCCTCCGGGTCAAGCTTCCCTATCTCGATGCGGACAATCGCCGGCGTGGGGGCATTGCCCGCTACTATGACGATGCGCTTGCCGGTTCCAAGCTTGTCACCTCTGCCGTGCCGCCAACGCGAGAGCACGTCTACCATCTCTACATCGTGCGCAGCGAGCGGCGCGACGCAGCGCTCGAACAATTGCGGCGCAGCGGCGTCGCGGCGGGAATTCATTATCCCGTTCCCGTTCACCTGCAGGCGGCGTTTCGTGGGCGCGGATTTGAGGCAGCTCCCTTGCCGCATTCCGAGCAGGCAGCCGCGCAGGTGCTAAGCCTGCCGATCTATCCCGAACTTGAGCAGAGCCAGATGGAGGCCGTGGTTGCGGCGGCAGGGGCGCGTGCGGCATTGGCCGCAGCCGGGTCGCCTCGGTAACCGGCTTTCGTGAATGCGATGAGTGCGGGCAATCCCAAAGTCAGCGTCTGTTTAATGACCTACAACGGCGCGGCCACCGTTGAGCGCGCGTTGACGACGCTGCTCGCACAGACCCACCACGATTACGAGCTCGTCATCAGTGACGACCACTCAACCGACGACACGCTGGCCATTTGTGAGTATCTAACGAGTGGCCATCCGCAGGTCCGTTTCATCAGGCCGGAATACAATCTTGGCGCATATGGCAACATGCGCTTTGCCTTGT
>JARRNI010000523.1:0-3701 GCA_037385125.1 Pseudolabrys sp. | reverse complement strand
GCCACGAAGGCGGCGAAATCCGTGCCGGCGACGTCGGCTGTCACCGTTTCCAGCCGGCGCGCGCCGATGTGCGAGACCGAATAGCGGCCCGGCGCGAGGCGGATGTTGGCGATCTGCCTGAGACGCACGTAAATGTCACCGGGGCTGCGCAGCGGCAGGTCGCCGACGGCTGCCACGTTCCGGCGGGTGGCGTCGTCGACCTGCACCATCACGTCGGAAACCTGGTTGCCCTGGTAGGTCTGCCCGACCACGTCGCCGCGATAGGCGGTGCGGATCACGTCGAGCACCGCCACCGGATCGAAGCCCCAGCGCTCGAGGTCGGACTTGCGCAGGCTGATCACGAGTTGCGGCAGGCCGGGCGGCGACTGCACCTGCACGTCGGTCGCGCCCGGCACGGTGGCGAGAACCTTGGCGATCTGCTGCGCCTTCTGCTCGAGCAGGTCGAGATTGTTGCCGAAGATGTTGACGGCGACCGGCGCGGTATAACCGGACAGCGTTTCCTCGATGCGCTCGGTCAGGAAGGTGTTGACCGCAAAGTTGACGCCGACGAAGCCGGACAGCGCCTTGCGGATGTCGCGCTGTGCCTTTTCCGTCTGCTCGCCCGACAGCCCGGGCTTGAGGTCGACTTCGAACTCGCTGTAGTGCGGCCCGGTGGTGTCGGCGGCCTGCTCCGCCCGTCCGGCCCATTGCGCCACCGAGCGGATCTCGGGCAGGCGCAGCAGCGCGCGGGTGACGCGGTCGCCGATGCGCATCGACTGGTCAAGCGAGGTGCCCGGCACCGCCGCCATGTGGATGATGAAGTGGCCTTCCTTCAGGTCGGGGATGAAACTGCCGCCGAGAAGCGGCAGCAGCGCGCAGCCCAAGGCCGTGAACAGGACCGCGGCCGCCACGGCCGTCTGCGGCTCGCGCGCGATGAGGCGGAGCAGGCGCTCGTAGCCGGCGCGCGCCCAGCGCATCACCGGCGGATCCCGCATCGGGATGCGGCCGGGCAGGAACGCCATGGCGAGCGCCGGCGTGACCGTCAGCGCCACCACCAGCGAGGCGAGCACGGCTAGCGTATAGGCGAGCGCCAGCGGCCCGAACAGCCGGCCGGCGATGCCCGGCAGCGCCATCACCGGCACCACTACCAGGATGAGCGCGAGCGTTGCGTAGACCACCGAGCTGCGCACCTCCAGGCAGGCATTGATCACCACCTGCGCCGCCGGCCGCGGCTGCGCCGCCCTGGCGTTCTCGCGCAGGCGCCGCACGATGTTCTCGATGTCGATCACGGCGTCGTCGACCACCACACCGATCGAGATGGCGAGGCCGCCGAGCGTCATGGTGTTCAAGGTGGCGCCGAGATAGTCGAGCACCAGCGTCGCCGCCAGCAGCGAGAGGGGAATGGCGGCGCAGGAGATGGCGGCGGTGCGCAGGTCGAACAGGAAAAGAAAGAGCACGACGATGACCAGCACGCCGCCGATCAGCAGCGAATCGCGCACATTGCCGGTGGCGGTGTTGATGAAATTCGCCGGCCGGAACAGGTCCGGATGCAGCGTGATGCCGCCGTTTTCGAGCCCCGGCTTCAGCTCGTGCAGCACCGCCTCGACCGACTTGGTCACCTCGACGGTGTTGGCGCCGTACTGCTCCTCGACGTAGAAGATGACGCCGGGCTTGCCGTCAATCGCCGCCTTGCCGATGGCGGGCGCCGGCGCTTCGGTGACGTCGGCGACGTTGGCGAGCGTCACGCTGGAGGCGCCGGCGCTCAGCAGCACCGTGCGCGCGATGTCGTCGGCCTGCAGCGACTGCCCCTCGGTCTGAAAGACGATGCGCTGGTTGTCGGTGTCGACGAAGCCGGCGCCGCGGATGCCGGTCGCCCGGCGCGCCGCCGCCAGCACGTCGTCGATGCTCAGATTGTAGCGGATCAACTGATCGGGATGGATCTTGATCTGGATCGAGCGGGTGTCGCCGCCGTAGACCACCACGTCGGCGACGCCCGGCACCGCCAGCAGGGCGGGGCGCAGGGTCCAGTCGGCGACCGTGCGCAGCCGCATGAGCGAGCGCGCCTTCGAGGTGAAGCCGCCGACCAGCACCGTGCGGGCCGACGAGGTCAGCGGCGTCATGGTCGGCGTCTTGACCCCTTGCGGCAGTTGCTGCGCCGCCACCGCCAATTGCTCCGCCACCACCTGGCGGTCGCGGTAGATGTCGCTCGAGCCGTCGAAAAAGACCGTGATGATGGACAGGCCCTGGATCGAGGTCGAGCGCAGCTTGCGCACGCCGGGCACGCCGTTGATGGCGTTCTCGATCGGGCGGGTGACCAGGATTTCGACCTGCTCGGGGGTCAATCCCGCCGCCTCGGTCTGGATGCCGACCTGCGGCGGGGCGAATTCCGGAAACACGTCGTAGCGCGCGTCGCCGAGGGCGTAGACGCCGTAGCCGAGCAGCAGGCAGGCGAGCGCGATGACGACGCCGCGAAAGCGCACGGCAAAGCCGATGAGGGCGGCCTGCGGCCCGGACGGCGCGCGCTCCACCGCTAGTCCTCGTCCGGCTTGGCCTGCGAGCGGAATTCCTCCGACAGCAGGAGCTGCGGTCCGCGCGTGACGATGTCGGCCGGGCCGGAAAGCCCCGCCACCACGTAGCCGCCGCCGGGCGCCGGCAGGTCGGTCGAGATCGACATGCGCATGAAACTGTCGGGCTTGGTGCGCCGGTAAATCCACGCCCGGTCCTGCCACCAGACCACGGCGTCGGCGGGCACCTTGATGCCGTCGACCGTGGTGTCCGACGGCAGGAAGGCGAGCACGTTCATGCCCGGCAGCAGCCCGCTCGAGGCCGGCGCCTTATAGAAATAGCTGATGCCCTGAATCTTCGGATCGGTGCGCGTGGCCGGCGAGATGAAGGTGATCGCGATGTCCGGATGCCGGCCGAGCTCGACGCGGGCGGTGAGCGGCGCCTCCTTCATGGTCACGCCGGGCGGCAGGGTCACCTGCAGCAGGTAGTCGTCGCGTTCGATCAGGTGCTTGACCAGCGGCGTTTCCTCGACCAGCGACTTGCCCAGCGCCGTGCCCCATTCCTGATAGGCGGTGGCGGTGAGCGTGCGGACCTGCGACTGCGCCGCCGCCACCGCCGCGGTGTCGACCCGGAATGCCGATTCGGCGGTCTGGAATTGCGCCAGCGAGACGACGTGCTGGCTGTGATAGAGGTGCTGCGCACGCTCGAACGCGCTCTTGGAGGCGGAGAGCTTGGCCTCGGCTGTCTGCAGTTGCGATGTCGCGTTGGCGTATTTGTTGCTGAGGTCGGTCAGCGTCGAGAGATCGAGCACCGTTCCGTAGGCGCGAATCTGGCGGCGGAACGGCGCCGGCGAAAGCCGGGTGGTCACGATGCCGTTGTGCTTCTGGGCCGCCGGCGCGACTTTGATGACGGTGAGGCCGTCCTCGACGGTTACCCGCGACGCGCTCTCGATCGGCCGGTCGTCGTCCCCCTTGTCGATCGCCTTGCCGCGGCTCCACACCAGGCCCCAGCCCGTGCCTGCAACGACGGCGATGACGCCGACAAGCAAAGCTGCGCTGCGCAGCCGGTCCTTCGCGCTCCGCTCCCTGGAGCCGTCCATGGCGGGGGCCCGCTTCCTTTGTGTCTGCGTCTCGCCTGCGAGACGGCGCCCCCTTTAGTTCAGCACTCTATAGCGGCGCAGGCAATGTGAGCCTGCGCGCGCTTCGCACGCGCAGCAC
>JARRNI010000522.1:0-4889 GCA_037385125.1 Pseudolabrys sp. | reverse complement strand
GTCGGCCCTCACGATGCCAGGCGATGGCGTCATCGAGCCGGTCATCACCCCAGAACAGCTCCTTTCCGACAGCGAAAGTCGGCGAACCGAAGACGCCGAGCGCGGCGGCCTCCTCGGTTTCGTCCTGCAACGCGGACTTCAATTCACCCGACGCGGCGAGCGCCAGGACACGCTGCGAGTCCTGGCCGACCTCGCGCAGATTTTCCGAAAGGCTGGGCTCGACGCTGACGTCTTCACCGCTGCCGAACCAGCGGCGATAGGCAGCGCGCACGTAATCGGCGCCCCAACCCTCGCGCATGCCGACCAGGGCAACCCGGTTGGCGAACGGCAGATGCTGCAAGGGATAATGCGGAATGCCCGACCAGGCGACGCCATACATCGCCGCGCGCCGCGCGATATCGCGCCACATGTATTGCGCCTTGATCGGCTTTTTCGAGAAGGGGATGTTGTCCATGGCCACCATGATCGCGCGCACGTCGAACGGCCGCCAGCGGAATGCGGCCGCCTCACGGCGCGCGACGTCGTCGAGACGCATGACCGTCATATAGGTGTAAGTGCTGCCGATCGAGAACCAAAAATCGATTGGCGCCGGCATCGATCGCCCCCGTCCATGGTCGTCTTTCCAGCCAGCCTAATGGATCTCGGCGGCGGCGCAACGCCGGCCGCGGTGCACCGCCAGACACGGGAGAACTCGAAATAGGCGCGCAATGCCGGACGGCGACCGGCTCAGCCAACCTGGGCCAGCGGCGTCCGCTCCGGCTTGGGGCGCCCCACCTCGGCGGCGTATTCGGCAATCGGCGCGGGCCGGCCGATGTAATACCCCTGCACCTCATTGCAGTGTTCGGCGGCGAGGAACTTGAGCTGCTCCTCCGTCTCCACCCCCTCCGCCACCACCGGCAGGTCGAGTCCGCGGCCGAGCGCGATCACCGCGCGGATGATGGTGACCGCCTGCTGGCTGTGCGCGAGGTTGGCGACGAAGGCTTGGTCGATCTTGATCTTGTCGAAGGGGAAGGACTGCAAGTATGAGAGCGAGGAATAGCCGGTGCCGAAATCGTCCATGGCGATGCGCACGCCGAGATTTTTCAGCCGGCGCAGGGTCGACACCACGCCGGAGAAATCGCCGATCAAGACGCTCTCGGTGATCTCCAGCTCCAGCCTCGAGGGAGAAAGGCCGGTCTCCAGCAGCACCTCGTGCACCAGCTTGGCGAGATCGCCGCGCCGGAACTGCACCGGCGAGAGGTTGATGGCGATGCGCAGGGGGCGCGGCCAGGAGGCGGCCTCCGCGCAGGCGGTGCGCAGCACCCATTCGCCGAGCACGACGATGAGGCCGCTTTCCTCGGCGAGCGGAATGAAGGTGGACGGCGGCACCAGCCCGAAGCGAGGGTGATGCCAGCGCGCCAGCGCCTCGAAGCCGGTGATCTCGCCGTCGATATGGGCCTGCGGCTGGTAGTGCAGCGCGAGCTCGTCGCGCGCGATGGCCAGGCGCAGCTCCTGCTGCAAGGCGCGGCGCTCGCGCAACTGCTGGTCCATCGACACTTCGAAGAAGCGCACCGAGCCGCGCGCCTCCGACTTGGCGCGGAACAGGGCGGCGTCGGCATTGGCGACCAGGGTGACGGCGTCCGGCCCGTCCTGCGGGAAGATGGCGATGCCGATGGTGAGGCCGACCCGCATGGGGATGCCGCCGACGTCGATATCGGTGTCGACGGCCGCGGCGAGCCGGTTCGCCAAGGCCTCGGCGGCCGCCGGCTCCGCGCCGGTCGGCGTGATGACGGCGAATTCGTCGCCGCCAAGGCGGGCGAGAAAGGCGCCTTCGCACGCGGTCTCGAGCCGGTACGCGACCTCGCGCAACAGCTTGTCGCCGGCGGAATGGCCGTACACGTCGTTGATGGTTTTGAAACGGTCGAGGTCGACACAAAGCACCGCGAAGCTGTCGCCCGCGGCTGCCGCCAGCTCGGCCGTAGCGGCGATGCATTCGTTGAAGGCGGTGCGGTTGGGCAGATCGGTGAGCGGATCGTGATGCGCCATGTGCGCGATGCGCTGCTCGTGACGTTTGCGGTCGGTCAGATCGCGGACCACGCTGATCAGGTATTGCGGCTTGCCATCGGAACCGATCACCGGCAGGCGCGTGGTGGTGACGATGCGGGTGCCGTTGGCGGGCGTGACGATGGCATGCTCGTCGATGAACAGGATCTTTTGCGACTTGATCAGCTTGCGGTCTTCCGTCTCGATGTGCTCGGCGGTCACCTGCGGCATCACCTCAGTCGCCCGCTTGCCGAGAATCCTGGCCCGATCGAGGCCGAAATAGTTTTCGGCGGCACGGTTGATCAGCAGGTAGCGCAGGTCGCGCGCGTCCTTCACGACGATCGGCGACGGCACGTTCTCGATGATGGTGTCGAGGAAGGCGCGGGTCTGCTCGAGCTCGCGCTCCGCCCGCATGCGCTCGATGACGTCCTCATGGGTGGCCACCCAGCCGCCGCCCTTGATCGGCTGGTTGACCACCGCGATGATGCGGCCGTCGTTGAGCTCGATATTGAGGGTGAAAGCCTTGCCCTTGTTGAGCGCGGCGCGCAGCTTGGCCTCGTATTTGCCGGGATCGAGCGGGAAAGTGCCGGCCGCCATGCGGGCGCCGAGCAGGTCGCGCACGCCGCAGCCGCGCCAGATATGGTGCGGCTCGATGTTGTACATGGCGCGGTAGCGCTCGTTCCACACCAGCAGCCGGTCCTGCGCGTCGAACATGCACAGGCCCTGGTTCATGTTGTTGATGGCGCCGTCGAGCCGCATGTTCTGCTCGCTCAGCTTCGCGCGCATGCGCAGGGTCGTGACGGCGCCGACGACACAGACCGCGAACAGCGAGCCGACCACGGCAGCGAGCGCAATGGAAAGCAGGGGCAGCGGCACCGACAGGAAGTCGATGGCCACCATGAGCGCGAGCGTCAGCGCGAAGCCCAGCACGCCGGCGAGCGCAACACTTCGCCAGTCCCGGTAGCCGCGCAGAGATTTCAACGCTTGCAACATTTCGGGGCCGTCCCCGGGGCTTTTGCTCAATAATCCGCGATATATTTCTGCAACTTAGGGGTCGCAGCTTTGGCGGCGCGTTAAAATTCGCGAGCGAAAACGGTTAATCCGGGATTAGTGCTACGCAGCGGTGAGCGCGACGCCGCTAATTTTAGCGATCGGTCAGCGGGCCTTGAGAAACCCGCGAAGCGCTCACGGCAGACCGTAGTACAGCGTGACGGTGTGGGTGGCTTCGGCGAAGAACAGCCACCGCTCGATCAGCATCCCGGCCAGTTGCACCGGCACGGCAAGCACGCAAAAGGCGACGGCAGCCCACGGCGCGGCAAAGAAAGCGGCGACGAACAGCGCCAGCGGAACGGCAAAGGCGAGCACCTGGGCGATGTGCCGCAGGCGAACGCTGTGCTTGCGGGCGATGCGGTAGCCCATCTCCTTGAGCAGATAGTTTCGCTCGCTATGCGGCCACTGCACGGAGCGGACCGTGCCTCCGGTCAGCCCCGTCGCGCTGTTCAGCGTCGGCCCGTTCGCCATGCCGGCGTCGTGGCGCCAAAGCCCGAAAGCCTGGAGGATGGCGTTGAGCAGCGTCAGTCCCGTTATAGCGGCGAAGATGAGATAGGCGGGCAAAGTGAATGTCGTGTGCCATTGCGCGACCGGCTTGAGCGAGGCGTAGATCATGCCGGTCATCGCCACCGTCACCAGCGCACCGAGCGCGGCGAGCACACCGGCAGCCGCGACCCAGCCATTGAGCCGGCCCAGCACGATCCAGCCGACGGCGAAGGCGGCGGCCGGCAAATAGGTGAAGATCGCGGCGACGCCCTCGCGCGACAGCCAGGACGAACGCCATTGCGACAGCGCCCGCCAGGCCCGTTCCGGATGGCCGAGATGGGCCGTTGAGGATAGCAGGCCCGCAGAGATCAGCGTGATGGCGAGGCCGAGACCGGTCAGGCCGAGCGCGAGATGGGGCGGCAGCAGGCCGAGCGCCGCGCCGACGCCGAGCAGCGCCAGCAGGCCATAGCCGGCGCCGGTCGCGGTGGTGAAGAAGATGACGGAGACTGCGGGATGCATGGCGTCAGCGCGACAGCACGCGATCGACCCAGCCGAGGAATCCGCCCTCGACCTCAACCGCCTGCAATGGCGGCGCCGCGACGGTGATCTCGTGGTCGGCGCGTTCACGCGGCGGCAGGTAGCGGTTGGACGGCCGATAGCCGAGCTCCGGCATCAGCTCGACGCCGCCGCGTTCGGCCGCGAGCCGCGACACCGCCGATTGGGGATCGGCGAAATCGCCGAAATGGCGCGCGCTGGTCGGACAGGCGGCCACGCAAGCCGGCACGCGGTCTTCCTCGGGCAGGTTCTCGTTGTAGATGCGGTCGACGCAGAGCGTGCACTTCTTCATCACGCCGACGTCGACGTCGAACTCGCGCGCGCCATAGGGGCAGGCCCAACTGCACAGCTTGCAGCCGATGCACTTGTCCTCGTCGACCAGCACGATGCCGTCCGACGCGCGCTTGTAGGACGCTCCCGTCGGGCAGACGGTGACGCAGGCCGGCTCGGCGCAGTGCAGGCACGATCGCGGGAAATGGACCGTGCGGCCGCCCATGGCGCTGTCCTGCTCGTAGGTGTGCACCCGGTTGAACCAGACGCCGTCGACGTCGCCGCCATAGGGGACCAGATCGGTCAGCGGCGCCATGTGGCCGCCGGCGTTCCATTCCTTGCACGAGGTCACGCAGGCATTGCAGCCGACGCAGGTGTCGAGATCGATGGCGAGCCCGAGCTGCCGCTCGGTGGTTGCGGGCAGACAGGTCATCCGACGCGCTCCTTGTGCTTGAAGGTCGCGCCGAACGATAGCTTGCGTGGAGACGGCTCGAAATTGGGCGGCG
>JARRNI010000521.1:0-3706 GCA_037385125.1 Pseudolabrys sp. | reverse complement strand
CGGGCGCGGGCGCCCGGCGGTTCGTTCATCTGGCCGTAGACCAGCGCGCATTTGGAGCCTTCGACCGAGCCTTCCTTGGGGTCCTTGTTGACGCCCGACTCGATCATCTCGTGATAGAGGTCGTTGCCCTCGCGGGTGCGCTCGCCGACGCCGGCGAACACCGAATAGCCGCCGTGGGCGCGGGCCACGTTGTTGATCAGCTCCATGATCAGCACGGTCTTGCCGACCCCGGCGCCGCCGAACAGGCCGATCTTGCCGCCCTTGGCATAGGGCGCCAGCAGGTCGACGACCTTGATGCCGGTGACCAGGATCTCGGCTTCCGTCGACTGCTCGATGTATTCGGGCGCCGGCTGGTGGATGGCGCGCTTGTCCTTGGTTTTCACCGGACCGGCCTCGTCCACCGATTCGCCGACCACGTTCATGATACGGCCGAGCGTCTCCTCGCCCACCGGCACCGAAATCGGCGCGCCGGTGTCAGAGACATCCTGGCCGCGCACCAGGCCGTCGGTGCCGTCCATGGCGATGGTGCGCACGGTCGATTCACCGAGATGCTGCGCGACCTCGAGCACCAGGCGGCTGCCGTGGTTGTTGGTCTCGAGCGCGTTGAGAATCTCCGGCAGATGCCCCTCGAACTGCACGTCGACGACGGCGCCGATGACCTGGGTGATTTTGCCGATTACGTTGGGTGTAGCCATTTCGTCCTCGTGTCAGGAACTAGAGCGCCTCGGCGCCGGAGATGATCTCGATCAGCTCCTTCGTGATCATCGCCTGGCGGGTGCGGTTATAGGTGAGCGTCTGCTTGCGGATCATTTCGCCGGCATTGCGGGTGGCGTTGTCCATGGCGCTCATCTGCGCTCCGTAGAAGGACGCGGCGTTCTCCAAGAGCGCGCGGAACACCTGCACCGCGAGATAGCGCGGCAATAGCTCGTGGAGGATTGCTTCCTCCTCCGGCTCGTATTCATAGAAAGCACCGGCCTGCGCGCCCTCGGGCGGCTTGGCGGGAATGACCTGCTGCGCGGTCGGCACCTGCGAGACCACCGACTTGAACTGGGCATAGAACAGGGTGGCGATGTCGAACTCGCCCGCCCCGAACCGCGCCAGCACTTTCTGGGCAATATCCTCAGCGTGCTCGAAGCCGATCACGCGCACGCTGCGCAGGTCGGTGCGCTCGACGATACGACTTTCGAATTGACGGCGCAGCTGGTCGTAGCCCTTGCGGCCGACCGTCATGATCTTGACGTCCTTGCCCTCGGCGATGAGCAGGTTAGCGTGTTCGCGGGCAAGGCGCACGATGGACGAGTTGAAAGCGCCGGCCAGGCCGCGCTCCCCTGTGGCGACGATCAACAGATGCGTCTGGTCGGAGCCGGCGCCGGCCAGGAGCGTGGGTGCGCCGGCGCGGCCGGCCATGCCGGCGGCGATATTGCCGAGCACGCGGTCCATGCGCTCGGCAAAGGGACGGGCGCTTTCCGCCGCCGCCTGCGCGCGGCGCAGCTTGGACGCTGCGACCATCTGCATAGCCTTGGTAATCTTCTGCGTCGCCTTGGTGGCGGCGATGCGCACGCGCATGTCCTTGAGGCTGGCCATGTCTTTTTTCTCAGTCGCCCTTTATCGACCTGCTTAACCTTTATCCTCTGTCATGCCCGGCCTTGTCCCGGCCATGACGCCCGTCACGCAAACGTCTTCGCGTAGGCCTCCACCGTGTCCTTGAGCTTGGCGGCATCGGCGTCGGACAGGTCGCCGCTCTTGCGGATCGAATCCAGGAGGTCGGCGTGCTGGGTGCGCAGCGCGTGCAGCAGGCCGGTCTCGAAGGCGCGCACGCGCTCGACCGGCAGCGGATCGAGATAGCCGTTGGTGCCGGCCCAGATCACGCAGACTTGCTCCTCCATCTTGAGCGGCGAGAACTGCGGCTGCTTCAACAGCTCGGTCAGGCGCGCGCCGCGGTTCAACAGGCGCTGGGTGGTGGCGTCCAGGTCCGAGCCGAATTGCGCGAAGGCGGCCATCTCTCGGTATTGCGCGAGCTCGCCCTTAATGCGGCCGGCGACCTTCTTCATCGCCTTGGTCTGCGCCGAAGAACCGACGCGCGACACCGACAGGCCGACGTTCACCGCCGGGCGGATGCCCTGGTAGAACAGGTCGGTCTCCAGGAAGATCTGGCCGTCGGTGATGGAAATGACGTTGGTCGGGATGTAGGCCGAGACGTCGTTGGCCTGCGTCTCGATTACCGGCAGCGCGGTAAGCGAACCGGCCTTGTTCTCGTCGTTCATCTTGGCGGCGCGCTCCAAGAGGCGCGAGTGCAGATAGAACACATCGCCCGGATAGGCCTCGCGGCCCGGCGGGCGGCGCAGCAAGAGCGACATCTGGCGGTAGGCGACGGCCTGCTTGGACAGATCGTCGTAGAAGATCACCGCGTGCATGCCGTTGTCACGGAAGTATTCGCCCATGGTGCAGCCGGCGAAGGGCGCCAGGAACTGCATGGGCGCCGGCTCCGAGGCGGTGGCGGCGACCACGATCGAATAGTCGAGCGCGCCGTTCTCCTCCAGCACCTTGACGAACTGCGCCACGCTCGAGCGCTTCTGCCCGACCGCGACGTAGACGCAGTAGAGTTTGATCTTCTCGTCTGGCTGGGCGTTGAGCGGCTTCTGGTTGAGGATTGTGTCGAGGATGATGGCAGTCTTGCCGGTCTGGCGGTCGCCGATGACCAATTCGCGCTGGCCGCGGCCGATCGGGATCAGCGAGTCGATCGCCTTGAGGCCGGTGGCCATCGGCTCGTGCACCGATTTGCGCGGGATGATGCCGGGCGCCTTGACGTCGACGCGGGCGCGCGTGTCGGCCTGGATCGGGCCCTTGCCGTCAATAGGATTTCCAAGAGCGTCGACCACGCGGCCGAGCAGGCCCTTGCCGACCGGCACGTCGACGATTGATCCCGTGCGCTTGACGGTCTGCCCTTCCGTGATCTCGCGGTCGGAGCCGAAGATGACGACGCCGACATTGTCGATTTCGAGATTGAGCGCCATGCCGCGGGTGCCGTTCTCGAACTCGACCATCTCGCCGGCCTGGGCGTTGTCGAGACCGTAGACGCGCGCGATGCCGTCGCCGACCGAGAGCACCTGGCCGACCTCGGAGACCTCGGCCTCCTGGCCGAAGTTCTTGATCTGCTCTTTCAGGATGGCGGAAATTTCTGCGGCGCGGATATCCATCAGCGGGCCTCTTTCATCGCGAACTTGATCGCGTTCAACTTGGTACGGAGAGACGAATCGATCATGCGGCTGCCGATCTTGACGATCAGGCCGCCGATGATGGCGGGCTCGACATTGACTTCGAGGTCGATGTCCTTGCCGCCGGTGACCGACTTGAGCGCGCTCTTGAGCGCGTTGAGATTCTTGTCGCTGAGCTCATCGGCGACGGTGACCTGGGCGGTGACCTCGCCGCGATGGCGGGCGACCAGGGTGCGGTAGCCGCGGATCATGTCGCGCACCGCGAACAGGCGGCGGTTGGTGGTGATCACGCGCAGAAAGTTGGCGGCGATCCCCTTGATGCCGGCCTTGTCGAGGACGGCGGAGAGCGCCTTGAGCCGCTCGTCGGCGCCAAACACCGGGCTGCGCACCAGGCGGTTGAGATCGGGGCTTTCCGCGATCAGGGCGTCGAACCGGTCGAGGTCCTGTTTGACGGCATCGATGGCTTTTTCCTCGAGCGCCAGCTCGAACAG
>JARRNI010000520.1:0-3709 GCA_037385125.1 Pseudolabrys sp. | reverse complement strand
GCTCACATTGACTCGCCACCGGCACATGCTATCCACCCGCGACCAACAGGCTTTTTTCCATGAGCGCAAACGCTTCGTCGACGGCAGCCGTGGCACCTTCCGGGCAGCGCGGAGCGGCCGCCGCGGGTTCCGCCGTTTCCCATGAGCGCATGGCCAACGCCATCCGCGCGCTCGCCATGGACGCGGTCGAGCAAGCCAAGTCCGGCCATCCCGGCATGCCCATGGGCACCGCCGACATGGCGACGGTGCTCTTCACGCGCTTTTTGAAATTCGATCCGGCCGATCCGGCTTGGCCCGACCGCGACCGCTTCGTGCTGTCGGCCGGCCACGGCTCGATGCTGCTCTATTCGCTGCTCTATCTCACCGGCTATCCGGCAATGACGCTCGACGAGATCAGGCGCTTCCGCCAGCTCGGCTCGATCACGCCCGGCCATCCAGAATACGGCCATACGCCAGGCGTCGAGACCACCACCGGCCCGCTCGGCCAGGGGCTGGGCACCGCGGTCGGCATGGCAATCGCCGAGCGCCACATGGCCGCGGTGTTCGGCGACGCCATCGTCGATCACAAGACTTACGTCATCGCCTCCGACGGCGACCTCATGGAAGGCATCAGCCACGAGGCCATCGCGCTTGCCGGCCACCTGAATCTCAACAAGCTGATTGTGCTGTTCGACAACAACGGAATCTCCATTGATGGCCCGCTGTCACTTGCCGACAATGTCGATCAGGTGAAGCGTTTCGAGGCCTGCGGCTGGAACGCCTGGCATATCGACGGTCACGATCCGCAAGCGATCACCGCCGCGCTGGAGAAGGCGCAATCGTCCGACAGGCCGGTGATGATCGCCTGCAAGACGCAGATCGGCTTCGGTGCGCCGACCAAGGCGAGCAAGGCGTCGGCACACGGCTCGGCCCTGGGCGCCGAAGAGATCAAGGGCGCGCGCGCGGCGCTCGACTGGGACTACGCGCCGTTCGAGATTCCCGACGACATTCTGAGCGCCTGGCGCGACGCCGGCGCGCGCGGCAAGCCGGCGCATGCGGATTGGAAGAAGCGCCTCGCTTCGCTCGATGCCGCGACCCGCGCCGAATTCGAACGCCGCGTCAAGGGCGAGCTGCCGCGCGCGCTCGATCAAGCGGTGCGCAAGGTGAAGGAAAGTCTCGCGGCCACGCCCAAAAACATCGCCACCCGCTCGGCTTCCGAATTCGCGCTGGAGAGCCTGGTGCCGGCGTTGCCGGAAATGATCGGCGGCTCGGCCGACCTCACCGGCTCCAACAATACCCGCACCAAGGCGATGCAGGCGATCACGGCTGACGACTTCTCCGGCCGCTTCATCCATTACGGCGTGCGCGAGCACGGCATGGCGGCGGCCATGAACGGCCTGGCGCTGCACGGCGGCATCGTCCCTTATTCGGGCACCTTCCTGGTGTTCTCCGATTACGCCCATCCGGCCATCCGCCTCGCCGCGCTCATGGGTATCCGCGTCATCCACGTGATGACCCACGACTCCATCGGGCTCGGCGAGGACGGCCCCACTCATCAGCCAGTCGAGCATCTGGCGGCGCTGCGCGCCATGCCCAATCTCTTGGTATTCCGCCCGGCCGACGCGGTGGAGACGGCGGAGTGCTGGCAACTGGCTTTGCAGAACAAACACCGCCCCAGCGTGCTTGCGCTCACCCGCCAGGCGCTGCCGCAGCTCCGCCGCGAGCTGGAAACCGAAAACAAATGCGCCGCCGGCGCCTACGAGATTTCGCCTGCCAACGGCAAGGCAGACGTGTCGTTCTTCGCCACCGGCTCGGAGGTCTCGCTGGCCGTGCAGGCGCAGGCTCTGCTGGCCGAGCAGGGCGTTGCCGCCCGCGTGGTGTCGGTGCCCTGCTTCGAATTGCTGGCGCAAGCCCCCGAAGCCGCCCCCCGCGCCGTCATCGGCGACGCTAAAGTGAATGTCGCCGTGGAAGCCGCCGTGCGCCAGGGCTGGAACGCCGTTATCGGCGAGCACGGCGCCTTCGTCGGCCTGTCATCGTTCGGCGCCAGCGCGCCCTACAAGGAGCTCTACAAGCATTTCGACATCACGCCCGAGGCCGTGGCCAAGGCCGCGCTCGACCGCTTGAAGTGAGGCGCGCTCAGCCGGCGACCCGGTAAAGCTGCCAGGCGTCCGGCATGCCCTTCAGGCTGTGAGGGCCGTAATCGTCGAAGCTCAAGCCCGAGCCCGCCACCAGATCCTTCACCGTGCGCGACACGATGACGTCGTCGGCCTTGCCGAGCCCGGCGACGCGCGAGGCGATATGCACGGCGATGCCGCGCACGTCGTTCTCCGCGACTTCGACTTCGCCGGTATGCACGCCGACGCGCACCGGCGCGCCGACCGCGTGTGCCGCCGTGCTAATCGCGCGTGCGCAGTGGATGGCGCGCGCCGGTCCGTCGAACGTGGCAAGAAAGCCGTCGCCCAGCGTCTTCACCTCGCGGCCGCGGAAACGGGCAAGCTCACGGCGTACCGCGCCGTCATGCGCCGTGAGCAGCTCACGCCAGGCGCGGTCTCCCATCGACTCGGCCCGCACGGTCGAATCGACGATATCGGTGAACACGACGGTTGCCAGCACGCGGTCGAGCACCGGCATCGATTTCGAGCCGGTGAGAAACTCCAAGATCGTGTCAAGGATCTCGTCCGCATTGTCGCCGACTGACAGAAAATGATCGCGGCCGGGAAGCTCGACATAGCGCGCGTCGGGAATGCGGGCCGCCAGCTCGCGCCCTCCCTCGACACTTACCGTAACGTCGTCTTTGCGGTGAATAACCAGGGTCGGCACATGGATGCTCGGCAGCACATCCGCGATGTCGATCTGGCTGTTCAGACGCATGATTTCGATGCAGTCCTGCGGGCTGGCGCCGAGCCGTTCGAAGCGGCCCCACCAGTTCTGATAATTCTTGTCGCCCGCCGCCGAGGGAGCAAAGTTCGGCAGGCTGGCGCCGCTGCCCCAGGCCGTGTCGATATAGGTGAAGAATTGCTGCAGCAGCTCCGGCGTCGCCACCCACGACGAGAAGCGCGCAAAGGCGCCGTACAGGACGAGCGCCTGGCAGCGGTCCGGATGCGTCGCCGCGAACAGCGAGGCGAGCGAGCCGCCCTCCGAAACGCCCATGATCGCGGCGCGCTCCAGACCCATGGCGTCCATGACCGCGCGCGCGTCGTCCATGCGCTCGTCCATGCCGGCCTGCCGAGTCACATGGTCGGACAGTCCGGTGCCGCGCTTGTCGAACATGATCACGCGCACCGACTCGGCGAGACGGGTCAGCCAGCGCGCCATGCCCGGCGCCTCCCACCAGATGTCGAGGTGGGAAATGAAGCCCGGAAAGAACACGAGATCGACCGGGCCCTGGCCGAACACCCGGTAGGCGACGTGGACGTCGCCGCTCTTGGCGTAGCGGATTTCGGTCTTGGCGTATTGGCTGTCGGAGACCATTGCGGCACCCCGTGCGTCCGATATTGTGCCTTTCGCGCGCGCCCGGCGTTGCGATGGCGCGCCGGGGCGGCTCTTGCCAGCCAGCCGACCGGCGGATTGTGAAGCCAATGTGACCGCGCTGGCCACCCTTCCCCTGCCGTTTCCGGGCCGGATTAATGCCCCCTACCCCGCGACGCCATGAACCGGGGCGGCGGCTTGTGAGTTACCCCAATGAGTTCTACAAGATCGCCTTGATTAGACGTTTCACGCGCAGTCGGGG